>DATNDF010000341.1 GCA_035607015.1 Candidatus Angelobacter sp.
ACCCGTCTGCGCGCCTCCTTGAGCAAGGTGAAAACCGACATTCATCGCGGACGTGAGACGTTGAGAAGGAAGCTCAAGTTGAAAATGTCTGGGCAAGAGGAATGGGGAGGCTTGCACGGTGCGGAGAATCCCTGCCCGATCTAAACCTGAAATCCTGACTTAATGAACGAGCGAGGCGAAAGACAATTGGAACAACTGGTTCACCGTGAACTGCGGAGTCTGCCCGAATTGGCGGCGCCCGAGACGCTGGTGCATCGCGTAATGCTGGCGGTCCACGTCAAAGAGCGGCAACCGTGGTGGCAACTGCCCTGGGTGACCTGGCCGCGTTCGGCGCAACTGGGCTCCTTCGCATTATTCGCCGCGACGGTCGCAGGTCTCGTCTATTTCGGCGCAAGCGCCTGGCAGGCGGCTGGAATCGGTAACCCGCTGGTCAAAGTGTGGGAATGGGTCGGTTCACTTTCGCCGTTGTGGGACTCGCTGCAGTCGCTGGTCAACACGGCCGGCCTCGTTGCGAAAAAAGCAGGACCGCAGTACCTGTTCGTCGGCCTGGGGGTTGCCGGGTCCATGTATTTGCTATGTGTGGCGACCGGCACAGCGTGTTACCGGCTGGCGCTCAACCGACGTTAAGGGAGAATTGAAATGAAACGAAAACCATTGTCTGAAAAATCAATCCCGACGTTTGCCATCGGAATGCTGGCGCTGCTCGGCGTTTTGCCTCTACGGGCGCAAGATGACGCCAACAGGAAGAAAGACGAACCTGCCGCAGTAGAGCAGCCGGCCGACTCGCCGACGCGCGCTGTGGACGCGAACGACGAAGGCGGAGGCCGAACGTGGCGGGATGGAAGAGATGCCGTGATGATCGGCAACGATTTCGTACTAAAGGAGGATGAGATTGTGGCGAATGTGGTGGTCGTGTCGGGGAATGCCACGATCAGGGGTCGGGTGACGCGGGATCTGGTCGTTGTGGCGGGGTCGGCCAACATTACCGGGACCGTGGATGGGGACGTGGCCGTCGTTCTTGGTTCGGCAACGCTCGGACCGAACGCGGAGGTCAAGCGTGACGTAACTGTTGTGGGCGGCGCTTTGACGAGCGAGCCGACCACAAAAATAGGTGGAGAACCGGTTGTCGTTTCGTCTTTCGGAGTTTTTCGAAATTTTGAATGGCTCAAAGCCTATGCGATTCACGGTCTGATGCTGGCCCGGCCGATTGCCCCGCAAGTAGGCTGGGTCTGGGCCGTGGCCGGGATTTGCTTGTTCATCTACTTGTTGATCGCTCTTCTTTTTCCCCGGCCAATCCAGGCTTGCGTGGAGGCGTTGGAGAAAAGGCCCGTGGGTTCGTTCTTTATGGGCATTCTGCTGTTCGTGTTGTTCGCTCCGCTGACATTCCTGCTGGCGGTGTCAATCGTCGGGATCGTCGTCATCCCGTTTCTTGCCTGCGCGATGGTCGTCGCCTTTCTCTTCGGAAAGGTATCTGTGTACCGTTTTGCCGGGACGCAGTTGGGCAAACAATTCAATCTTTCGGCACTTCAACTCCCGCTGGTCGCATTCCTTGTCGGCGCATTGCTTTTTTGTCTTCTCTACACGATCCCGGTCCTCGGCTTTCTCGTCTGGGCCGCCGTCATTCCGTTCGGGATGGGCGCGGTCGTACTGGCGGCTTTTGGTGGGCTTCGCCGGGAAGGGAACGGAAAGGCGCCGGTTGCGCCAACGGGCGGAGGCGCGGTCGCGGTTGCGGGACCACCCGATCTGGAACCTCCACTGATGCGGGCACCGGCGACACCGGCGGATTTTATTTCCATGTCGCGAGCCGGGTTCTGGCTGCGCACCTTTGCCACGATAATGGACGTATTATTGTTTGTTTTCGTGGTTATTGTTACCGGACCAAAAGCGGTGTTTCTGTGGTTCATCTATCACGTCGCGATGTGGGCGTGGAAGGGGACGACCGTCGGCGGAATCGTCATGGGCATCAAGCTCGTCCGCGTCGACGGGCGCCCGGTAGACGTGGGAGTCGCACTGGTGCGGGCGGCTGCCAGTATATTTTCCGCGCTGATCTTTGGATTGGGATTTTTCTGGGCCGGCTGGAACCGCGAGAGGCAATCGTGGCATGACAAGATCGCCGGGACTCTGATGGTGAAGGTGCCGAAGGGAGTGGCGCTGCTCTGAAATTCAGGCGGGGAGGTTGACTGGTTAACGCGGCCGGATCTGACTGTTCTATTCCGAACTCCAGGAATCCGTCGCCCATTCGATCTGGCCTGGAGCTTTGGCGGATCGACCGGGCCTGAGGGACGGAAAAGAAAGCTGGCGGCCCGTGGAAGCGGACCGCCAGGCTACAACTCAATTCGAGAAGAGCGTCGGGACCGATGGCCCAACGCGAGTAGGCAGATTAAGGCATGACCTTTTGCCCCCACCATGATGATGGAGACGGTGAGCGAATACTGCATTTCGAGTGTCGAAATTCAGTATGGTTTCCATGCTTGGTGAGTCGAGCAGTCGGCATACCAACGAAGTTGTCCAACCGCTTTGTTGATTATTCAGTGGACCATATCGGCCAAATCATGCCAAGCGATGCTCGATCGCGGCCGTAACAGGCGTCTCCGTGTCTTGAATGTTGGCAGGTGTGACCTGTTTCTGGATCGACCCGGGACACAAACGATGGTCAAAGAGAGAGCTGAAGGATTAGTCCCTGGATGTGCTGCGACCATCGGCTGATATAACTCAATTCTCGATGGACATGCTCAAGCTGCTCGCACGGAAGCGAATTGACCCGTGTGGGAGACCCTACGGGGGGCGCTGATTCCCAGGCCGTGTTCAGTTCTTTCATCTGATCCACGAATGCGTTCTGCTTCGCGCTCAAGTCCGCCAACAATTTGTTCAGTCGGTCGGCCAGAACCATGCCGTTCTCAAACAACCGGACCTTTAGGATTGGCGAACTCGTCTTGGCTCGTTCCAAAAGAAAATCCTCGGCTTCGTGACAGAGCCGACTTACCACGGTGAATAAATCTACGGTTGCGGGCGGAATGTTTTGTACATCTTCCGGTTTGGTGCCACGCTCCAGTTCCAACAAGTGGATCAACCGGTCCCTTGGCTCTCGAAGGCAATTGTAGGCTGCATTCAATCCAATATAACGCTCGGTCGCGCTTAGTTTTTCCGCTTGCGTCGTATGGTGAACACGGTCGGGATGTGTTTCGGCCGCGAGCGCCAAAAACTTCGCCTTTAGAACTTCTGGATCGAGCCAGGGGCGGCGTGGTTCCTCCAACAAGGCAAAAAAATCGGTCATTGATTCCTGCGATTGTCGCTGAAGACAATCGTCGAACGCCCCGTCAGGCGCTGAAACTTTCGCCGCAGGAACAACTGCTGGCGGCATTGGGGTTTTTCACCTTGAAACCGCCTCCCTCCAGCGCATCCAGGTAGTCCAGTTCGCTGCCCGTCACATACAACGCGCTTTTGGGATCAACGACGACTTTGATTCCTCCCGTTTCAACAAGAATGTCACGATTTGCCGGCCCCTCCTGAAGGTCCATTTTGTATTGAAGACCGGAACAGCCACCGCCCACAACTGCGACACGGAGTACACCATTTGGACGCCCCTGCCGGGCCAGCAAGGAGCCCACTTTTCCCGCGGCGCCGGGCGTTACACGAATGAGCCGTTCGTCGCCCACCCGGTAGAGGGGGCGTGCATCCGCATTATTCGCTGTTGGTGCAATCATGCGGGTAGAAACTATCGCTCCTACCCCGCAACGTCAATTGGTACCGGCAGGGTTGAGAAAGGGAGTTTTGGCGCGGTTGGCAATGCCAGAATCGACGTTGGCATTTTGCCTGCTATATCAGCAAATGTGAACACGAAGAGTAAAATGATTGATGGCTGGAAAATCAAGACATGGGTGGACTGGGTCATCGCTTGGACCAGCTTCGTTGTATTCGTCACTCTGGAAGCGGCAGTGTTTTATTCCTATTGCGTATTCCTTCGCATCATGCACTGACCGGTTTCCCCGTGGCGGGCAATGTATCCGGATGGCTGTCACACCTTTCACTACCGAAAATTCGGCTCAATTCCTCGGCGGATTTCCGAAAGTGGCCCGCGGCAGTGACCCGCAAGAATCCGAACTCGACGAAGGAGAACATGGGATCTACTGATGAGGAGATTTTCCTCCGGGTTTGAAAAGGTTGTTTTTTAGAATCATCACGGATGGCCCGCTTTCGTCCCAAGTCTTTTTAAGAAAGTCCGGCACCGGCGTTGGCATCTTAACCAACGAACCCAAAACCAGGTCGTCATCACCGTCGCCATCGACATCACCGGAGTCCATCGTTAGCCACCGGCCCGCGATGCACTCCCGAAAGGTCGAGGCCGTGAACTGCAGGTTGCCATGGTTCTCAAGATACACAAAGCTTTCACGAGGTGACCGGTCGTAATCGGGGAAAAAGGAGATCGCAGCGATGTCGAGGTCCCCGTCCTGGTCGAAATCTCTCGCGATGGCCTTGTAGGCTCCGTTCAAATGAAAGAACCAAGCCTCTTCGAACCGCAGGTTGCCGCGATTGAGATAAATGCGAATTCCGTGATACGGCTTGGTTGGAGACGTGGAAAAGTCGGCGTTGTCACCATTTGTTACGAGTAAATCCATCAACCCGTCTTTGTTGAAATCGGCCAGTTCAAAACCGGAATGACCCCAACTGGGCTGCTTCTGGAAGATCAAGTGCTGTGTGAAGTGGCCCTTTCCGTCGCCTGTGAAGATGAACATCGATTCCAACGCCTGGGCCACCAGCACGGCCAGGTCTGCGTGACCGTCTTTGTTGAAATCATACACAGCACAACTCAGCGCCCCGGGTTTGTCGAGAAGCACATGCTCTTCGTACCGGCCGTTGCCTTTGTTTTCGAACCAGGAAAAACGGCCGATATAATTCCCATACACACATAAAGCAAAGTCCTCGCGACCGTCCTCGTTGAAGTCGCCGAACTTGACGTCCGTGGTCCTGGGCAGGTCGTTGAGGACTGTGCTTCGTCGTAACCCTTCGGGTGTCTTTTCCAGCATGAGCAACTGCCCTCTGGTTTCCTCGCGCGGGAAAAAATTTCCGATGGCTGCGAAGTAAAAGGCCCGTTCGGTTTCCGTCATCCCAACCGGGATGTTGCCCAGGCGGGCAGTCGAAATCAGGGAACCGTCTGTGTCTAAAAAGTCCACGCCCTGGAGCTGGGCGTCCCCCATCATGATGACATGCCGAACGGGGTCAATCCGGACCAGTGTTGTGTGGGGTGGGGAGCGTCTGAATCTCGCGGGCATGGCCGTGAACTGTTGGAGGTCCACGGCGATCTTCGACTGGTCCTGGAAGGACACTAGCTTCTCCGGCGCAGCCGAGACATAGTAATCAACAATGGCATCCCAGGTTTTTTCTGTCATCATCGGCGATTTGGGAAACACGTTCGCCTTCAATAGAAGGTCGAGGTCCTTAAAGTAATTGGTGGTTGGAGGGGCCATGCCGGTCAAATACTTCATCTTGGGCAGCAATTCGTCCCGCCACGTTTTTTTGTCCAGCATGTCCGGCTCGGGCAGCAAATGGCAGGTCTGGCAATAGCTTTGCGCGGCGATTCGTCCGACCACACTCGTTTTGGCGGAGGTTGAACGATTCGTTGCGCCGGCAGCCTTGTCGTTTGGAGCAGTTTCCGCCGCTCTGGTTTCCAGAAAAGCGGTGGCCCCCACAAAGAAGACAGCGAAGGCAAAACTCTTGAACGAACTCATGTTCGCCCACCAAAATACGCGGTGCTTTACGTCGCGCGAAGACAAAAGTGGGCGTAATATTGGTCAAGAGTTCGCACCCCTTTCGTCTGGCGACTCAATCGGGGCGGCGTGATCCCAGGCAGTGCACCGTCAGCGATTTCCCTTTCGGCCTGGTCTCGGTTGGATCTGCGTAGTCGCCGCGGTGTCCCCCCTCCATTGGCTCGAGGTGGGCGGGAGTGTCGAGTATTTTCGGCGTGTCATCTCAGAACCCTCTTTTTTACTGGCCCCGTGGACCTCAAATCGGAAATTTTCGCTGACTGCTTGTCCTGTTGTGAATTGTCGGGAAGCACCCAGGACCGAGCCTCGCTCTCGTTCCTTAATTTCGGTTTCCTTGCACCGGAAGTTGTGGTAAATAAATCCCACGATGTCGCACCACCAGCCCCGCCTCGAAGACGCGTTCCTGACGCGGCGCGACTTTCTCTGCAAATGCGGCATGGGAATGGGTTCGCTGGGGTTTGCGTCGTTGATGGCGCAGACCGGTCTGTTACCAACCGGGGCGCGGGCCGGGGAGGCGGTCAACCCGCTGGAGTCGAAAGCGCCGCAATTTCCGGCGCGCGCCAAACGGGTCGTTCATTTTTTCCTCAACGGCGGACCGTCGCACGTGGACACGTTCGATCCCAAGCCGACACTGGCGAAATACGCGAACAAGCCATTGCCCAGCGGTAATCTTCCCACCGAACGCAAGACCGGCGCGGCGTTTCCATCGCCGTTCAAGTTTCGAAAATACGGCCAGAGCGGCATCGAAGTGAGTGAGTTGTTTCCACAAGTGGCGGAAAGCATCGATGATATCTGCGTGATTCGTTCAATGCAGGCGGAGCTGCCAAACCATGAGCCGTCCCTCATGCTGATGAACTGCGGCGATGCGCAAATGAGCCGGCCCAGTGTGGGCTCATGGGTGACTTACGGTTTGGGCACGGAGAATCTCAACCTGCCCGGTTTCATCGCGATGTGTCCGGGCGGTTATCCGATCAAGGAAGCGGAGAACTGGCGTTCGGGATTCCTGCCCGGCATTTACCAGGGCACCTACATTGATTCGCAACACACAAAGATCGAGAAATTGATCGAACACATCCGCAACACCTACACTTCTTTGAAGGAACAGCGCCAGCAGCTCGACCTGTTGCACCGACTCAACGAGGAACATGAGCAGCGTCGGATGGCCGACACCCGGCTCGAGGCGCGGGTACAATCGTTCGAACTGGCTTACCGGATGCAGATGGAAGCGGCGGATGCTTTCGACGTGAGCAGGGAACCGGCGCACATCCGCGAGATGTACGGCGGGGGCGTTCACGCACGGCAAACGTTGATCGCGCGGCGACTCCTCGAAAAAGGCGTCCGCTTCGTGCAGTTGTGGCACGGGGCGAGCCAGCCGTGGGACAACCACGAAAACATTGAGGAAGCACACCGCAAACTGTCGAAGGAACTCGACCAGCCCGTCGGGGCGCTGCTCAAGGATTTGAAGCAGCGCGGAATGCTCGATGACACACTGGTCATTTTCGGCGGGGAGTTCGGCCGCACGCCGTCGGTCGAGGTCAGCGATTCCGGCAAATCGAAGATGGGACGCGATCACAACCCCTACGGGTTTTCAATGTGGCTCGCGGGTGGCGGAGTGAAAGGGGGTACGGTGCACGGCGCGACGGATGAGTTTGGCTTCAAGGCAATCGAAAACAAGGTTCACGTCCACGATCTGCACGCGACGATTTTGCAGTTGCTCGGCTTCGATCACGAGAAATTCACGTATCGTTACGCCGGCCGTGACTTTCGATTGACGGATGTCTATGGTCATGTGGTGAAAGAGATCCTGGTGTGATGCGGGTCGGCGACGCGGTGACGGCCCACCAAATGGTTACAATATGGGTATTCGAGACCGCGACTACATGAAGCGTCCGGATGACGACGACGCCCGGCCGACCTCCAGCTCCAGGTTGGAATCATTCTTCGATGGTCTTTTGCGACGACATCCCCGGTTGTTACTCGGGATTGTGCTGGTGTTGGCGGCGGCCATCCTCATTGCAGCGATCATCGCGAAAATTTCAAGCAACCCGGGTTGATTCCGTGCGCGGGAGATTCTACGCCGAAGGAGGCTGAAGGCAGATGGCGCAGATTTACAGCAGGTTCGACTCATCCCTCGCTTCGAGCTTTGCCAGCCGTTTTTTTATGATTTCCACCTGCTTCGTCAGTTCAAACAATGTCTTGTAGATTTCGTCCTGGGTTTCCTTGTCCGCGAGCGCCGGCACGGCGGGGTGGATGCGCATCAACTCCCGCGAAACACTGTTGCACACGTCGCGGATTTGTTGAGTGGCGGCGGCTTTGTCCATGGCGGGATTTTACCTGGCCTCCAGGTCCGCGCAACCGCATTCGACCCGGCCCCGTTGCACAATCAGGCGCCTCTCGACGCTGCCGTTGAGATGCCTCGGGACAAACGACAAAGTGGCAAAAACGCGGTCGTGCGCCGCGTTTAATACGAGTGCGTATAAAACGCTTGAGTGCGGCAACGCATTGTTGTCAAATCTGCGCCCATGAATCCGTCCGGCTCCCGGCCTGAGAAACTCACCCTTACGGCGTGGCTTGTCCTCAGCATCGCCAGCATCGGGTTTCTATTCGACACTTATGAACTGCTGATGACACCGCTTGCGGGCGTGCCGGGCATCGCGGAACTCCTGCAGGTGCCTCCCAACAATCCGCTGGTCACGAAATGGATGGGGAATTTGCTCTGGCTGAGCGCGCTCTGTGGAGGGGTGTTCGGCCTGCTCGGCGGCTGGCTCATTGATCGCTTCGGACGGAAGACCATCATGGCGGCCAGCATTTTCCTTTACGCGTTGTCGCCCTGCGCCGCGGCATTCAGCACGAGCCTTGGCGCGTTCATTTTCTTTCGCTGCACGACGTTCATTGGCGTTTGTGTGGAATTCGTCGCAGCGATCACCTGGCTGGCGGAATTGTTTCCGGACAGGCGGCAGAAGGAAATCGCGCTTGGAAGCACGCAGGCCTTTGCCTCTGTCGGCGGCGTTCTGGTCACCTTGACCAGCGCCTGGGTGCTCGCCCACGCGAACACGCTGCCCGCGCTGCCCGTGCACGAGCCGTTCAACGCCCACGGCACCTGGCGTTACCTGCTGTTGACCGGCTTTCTGCCGGCGATTCCACTCGCGCTGCTGCTGCCGTTTGTTCCGGAATCGAAGGTGTGGCGCGACAAGCGCGCCGCGGGCACGCTCAAGCGACCGAGTTTCGCCGAATTGTTCGCCCCCGCGCTCCGCCGGACGACGCTCGTCACCGCACTGCTTTCGGCCTGCGCCTACGCCGCGGCGTTCGGCGCGCTGCAACTGACGCCGTTGCGCATTACCCCCGGACTGCCGGACCTTGTGGAGCAGCGCAAGTCCATCAAACCGCTGCAGGACGAGGCGAAGGAGCTGAATGGCAAGCTTCTCGAAGTCATGCCGGGTTTCCGCAAAGCTGTCGCCGATGTACCGGGTTTGCAGGAAGTGGCCGCGCAACGAGCGAAAATCCGCATGGCCATGCGTACTGCAAAAAAAGCATTGGACGAGGCGCCCGACGAAGCGAAGAAAAGCGCGGCGGCTACGCAGTACTCAGGACTGACCAATCAACTGGCGCGATTGGATGGAAAACTGAATGAGTTGACGGGCGACAGGTCCGGGGCAAAAAAGGCGCTGTTGGATCGCGAGAAAATTCTTGGCCAGATCGCAGGAAACCGCGAGAAGCAGATTCCCTTTGACACGGCGATCAAGGAGCGCGGCAACACTGTCCAGTTTTATCAGGAGATGGGGGGACTTGCGGGGCGGATCGTACTCGCGTTGTTGTTGCTCGTCGCCATCCGCAAGGGCGCATTGCTTCGCCTCTTTCAGGTTCCCGGCCTGATTGTGTTTCCCCTGACGTATCTGTTTCTCTTCAAACAGCAACCCGAATTGTTTCCGTGGGGGATGGCGGCGGCGGGATTCCTGACCGTCGCGCAGTTCAGCTATTTCGGCGAGTACCTGCCGAAAGTTTTTCCGCTGCACCTGCGTGGCACCGGCGGCAGTTTTGCGACCAACGTCGGCGGTCGCATGATTGGAACCTCGGCGGCTTTCGTAACAACCAACCTCATCGCGCCGAGATTGCCAGGTTCGACTTTTGATCAGGTCGCGACGGGCGCGGCGATCGTGGGGACGGCGGTCTTCCTTATCGGTCTGGTGGCCAGCTTCTTCCTGCCCGAGCCGGGAAAAGAGGAGACACGGGATTGAGCCCGCGTCACGGGCGAGTTCGGCGTTGAATCCCGGCGCGAGTCTGGACAAAGTCGCCGACGGCATGTCTAACGCAACAGCTTCCGTTCTCGAACAGTTCGGTGCGCCGCTTACCCTTCGCAAATTCCCGCTCCCGTCCCGACTCGAACCCGGCGCGGCGCTGGTGCGAACCGGAATGGCGGGCATTTGCGGCACCGACGTCCATCTCTGGAAAGGCCAGCTTCCGATTTCGCTGCCGGTCATCCTCGGACATGAGACGGTCGGGAGTATCGAAAGGCTCGGTGACGGATTGGAACGTGACTGGACCGGTCAGGCCCTGAACATCGGGGATCGCGTCACCTGGACTTCGACGACCTCCTGCGGTGAATGCTATTACTGCGCGGAGAAACGGCAGCCGACGCGGTGTCCACAAAGACGCGCCTACGGCATCGGTTATCGTTGTGACGAGCCTCCGCATTTGCTCGGAGGCTACGCCGAGTTTCATTACCTGAAACCGCGGGCAAATATTTTCAAAATACCGGGAGACCTGCCGACCGAATCAGTCATAGGCGCGGGCTGCGCGCTTATTACAGCGATCCACGGAGTTGAACGGATTTGCGCGGAGAGCGGGTCCGGCGTGTCGTCGGATCAGGTGAAGGGCACGATGCCTGTTCTGCCTTCGATGTGGCGCGACAACATCGTCGTGCAAGGCGCCGGGCCGGTTGGCATCGCGGCCCTGACAGTTGCGAAAAACGCCGGCGCGCGCAATGTCATCGTGATTGGCGGACCGGAACACCGGCTCGAAATGGCCGGGCGCTTCGGGGCCAATCACACAATTGACATCGGAGAAATGCGGGAGCCGCGTGCGCGGGTCGAGGCGATTCGCAAATTGACGGGCGGCCGCGGGGCAGACGCGGTCCTCGAATGCGTTGGCATTCCATCGGTCGTTGACGAAGGCATGGAAATGTGCCGTGACGGCGGAAAGTATCTGGTGCTCGGTCATTATTGCGACGTCGGCCCGGTGTCGTTCAACCCGCACGTCATCACGCGCAAGCAACTTCAGGTGTTCGGGTCGTGGTCGAGCGAGCCGCGCCACCTCCAGACCACGCTGGAATTTCTGCTCCATTGCCAGACCACATTTCCGTTTGCCTCAATGGTCACCCACCGCTTCCCGCTCGAGCGCGCGAACGACGCGTTGATGGCCACGGCAAACTGGCAGTCGGCCAAGAGCGTCATCGTTCCGTGACCGTTCCAAAATGACCGCACTGTTTTCAGCAACAATGTTTGTCAGCGCCGCATTGATGTTTTCGGTGCAGCCGATGATCGCGAAAACCGTGCTGCCGTTGCTGGGCGGTTCGCCGTCGGTCTGGAATACCTGCATGGTTTTTTTTCAGGTGGTGCTGCTGGCGGGCTACGTTTGCGCGCATTGGTCGGCCACACGCCTCGGATCTCGCGCCCAGATATACCTGCAGCTTGCGCTCCTCGCGGTGTCATTTTCCGCGTTGCCGTTTGTCGTGTCGGAGGCAACCGCACGAAGCCCGGTGCCGCGCGGAGATCCGGCCCTCTGGTTGCTTGGCTGTCTGGCTTCGACGGTCGGGCTGCCGTTCTTCGCCATTTCCACCACCGCACCGCTGCTGCAACGCTGGTTCGCAAGCGCCAGCCGCGCGTCAGGGAGAGATCCTTATTTTCTCTACAGCGCGAGTAACGCCGGCAGTCTGGCGGCGCTGCTGAGTTATCCCACGTTGCTCGAACCGCGCTTGCGGCTCGGGCAGCAGGTCCGCGCATGGACCATCGGTTACGCGGCTCTGGCGGTTCTCGTCGCGCTGTGCGGGATCGCGCTCTGGCGAGGGCGCCGGGTTGAATCCGAATGCGTCGAATCGCCGTCTGAAACACCGCGCCCGGACGCGCCCGGTGGCAGCGTTGCCCTCGCGCGCCGGCTGTTCTGGATGGCGCTGGCGTTTGTTCCGTCGAGCCTCATGTTGGGCACGACACAGTATCTGACGACGGATGTCGCCAGCATCCCGCTGTTCTGGGTCGTGCCACTGGCGATTTATCTTCTGACGTTCGTGCTCGCGTTTGCGCGCCGCGGTCTTTTCCCCGCGCGATGGACCGGTCTGCTCCTGGCGGTCGCCACGCTCGCGGTCATGTTCCAGATGCTCACACATGGAACGCACCCGGTATGGCTCGTCATCGGCATGCATCTGTTCGTGCTGTTTTTTGCCGCGATGGTCTGCCACGGTCGGCTGGCCGATGACCGTCCCGCACCGTTACATTTGACAGAGTTTTACCTGTGCCTTTCTCTGGGCGGCGCTCTGGGCGGTTTGTTTGACGCCCTGGTCGCGCCCAATATTTTCAACAATGTCGCCGAGTATCCGCTCGTTCTCGTTTTCGCATGTCTGTTGCGGCCGCGGCGGGAGGCAACCGCTAGCACCCCGGCGCAACTCGGATTCGACGTGGCATTGCCGCTGTTGCTGGCCGTTCTTGCCATTGGCGCTGCATTGACGGTGCCGGCGCTCGAAATCAAATTCGCCGCCTGGCGCAACGCACTGGCCATCGGTGTTCCGGTCGTCATCGCCTTCACCTTTGTGGATCGTCCGCTGCGTTTCGCGCTGGGGATGGCGGCGGTACTCACCGGTGGCTGGTTTTATTCGGGTGCCTACGGCCGGGTGATCCACGCCGAGCGAAATTTTTTTGGCGTATCACGGGTCACGGTCGGATCGACCGGCGCATTTCACTATCTCGTCCACGGGAATACCCTGCATGGAGCGCAACATACGGACGCCGGACGGCGGTGCGAGCCGCTGACTTACTACCATCGCACCGGTCCTCTCGCCGACGTATTCCGGGAGTTCGACGCGCGGCCCGCCTCGCCCAATGTGGCGGCCGTCGGCCTTGGGGCCGGCTCGGTGATTTGCTACAGTGAACCGGGCCAGCACTGGACGTTCTACGAAATTGATCCGGCGGTTATTCGCGTGGCCCAGGACACGAACCTGTTCGCCTACCTCGGCCGCTGTGCGCGCGCCGATTTCAACATTGTTTCGGGGGACGCACGCCTTCGGTTGGCCGAAGCGCCACCGGGCCACTATGGTCTCATCGTGCTGGACGCCTTCAGTTCGGATGCCATTCCGGTGCACCTGCTGACGCGCGAAGCATTGGGGGTTTATCTGAAGAAACTCGCGCCCGGCGGGCTGTTGGCGTTTCATATTTCCAACCGCTCGCTCGATCTCGAACCGGTCGTCGGAGCGCTGGCCCGGGACGCCGGCCTTATTTGCGTGGGCTGGGACGATTGGAATGTCTCGACCGCGGAGCGATTGGACGGCAAGGAAGAGTCTCAATGGGTGGTCATGGTCCGGCGTCGGGAAGACCTGGGCAGGTTGGGACGCGCGGCACGTTGGTTGCCGGTCCAAGGCGGTGTGGTGTCGCGGGTCTGGACGGACGACTTTTCCAATCTTCTTGGCGTCTTCAAATGGCGGTGAAACGGCTTCTCTTTCAAGTCCGCTCGACCTAGACTGTCAACCACTGCCGATGCGAAGTTTTTGTCCAGCCATTCCGATGGCAATCTACCTCGCGCTCGGAGCATCGGGTCTTTCTCCCGCGCGGGGTGACGACGGATCAATCTCGGGCGGCGACTTCTTCGAAAAAAGAATCCGGCCCTTGTTGGCTGACCGCTGTTACAAGTGCCACAGCGCCCAGAGCGAGAAGTTGAAGGGCGGGCTGTGGCTCGACACGAAGGAAGGGATGCTGAAAGGCGGCGAATCCGGCAAACCCGCGGTGGTTCCCGGCGATGCGGAGAAGAGCTTGCTCATCGAAGCCGTCAGGTACCTGAACGAGGATTTGAAAATGCCTCCGGCGAAGGAAGGCAAACTGACCGATTCACAGATCGACGATCTCGTCACCTGGGTCAAAATGGGAGCGCCGTACCCGGCGTCGAGCGCAGCCGGCGTTCCGGTGGTTGTGGACAAACCCGCGTACAACTACGACGAGGCGCGACGATGGTGGTCTTTTCAACCCGTCGGTTCAGCACCGGTTCCCCGGGTAAAAAACATCACGTGGGTGAAGTCCCCGGTCGATCGGTTCATCCTGGCGAAGCTCGAGGAAAAGGGGCTCCCTCCGGCGCCGCCCGCCGACAAACGCACATTGATCCGCCGCGCGACATTCGATCTGACCGGCCTGCCGCCGGCTCCGCAGGACATCGAAGCGTTCGTCGCGGACGGGTCGCCTG
Source organism: Candidatus Angelobacter sp. (assembly GCA_035607015.1). Taxonomy (NCBI): domain Bacteria; kingdom Pseudomonadati; phylum Acidobacteriota; class Terriglobia; genus Candidatus Angelobacter; species Candidatus Angelobacter sp. The sequence continues at coordinate 14,199 of DATNDF010000341.1, forward strand.
AGGCTTTTGCGACGGTTGTAGATCGTTTGCTGGCGTCGCCGCAATATGGCGAGCGATGGGCGCGACACTGGCTCGACGTCGTTCGCTACACGGATTCGTTCGACGCGCGCGGCA
>DATNDF010000342.1 GCA_035607015.1 Candidatus Angelobacter sp.
TACCGAGGTTGTCCCTGACCCAGTCAGTGGACACCAGCATTTCGTGATGAGTGTAGTTTGCCATAATTGTCCTTTTAAGCTTCGTTCCCCGCCGCCAGTGCGGGAATGTGTTTCATCATGTTCGAGGTGTATTTGAATATGTTGTCCGGAAAAATCATCACACCCAGGCCCTTTTTGTCACGCAGAATTATTTCGCGCGCACCCTCGTAAATCAAACCGGAACTCGGCCCGGCCAGCAATCCCTCGCTCTGGCACAGTTCCAGCGCGCGCGCGTACGCCAGCCTGAAATCCACTTCCAGTATGTCATCCACCAAAGACGAATCGAAGAGTTTCGAGACGCCCAACTGGCTGACGTTCCGGAGGCCCGGAACGTCGTGACCTTCGGTCGGCTGGACGGCGATGACTTTCACGTCCGGGTTTTTCCCCTTCAGGAATTTGCTTGTGCCGCTGACCGTGCCACAGGTGCCTAGTGAAACAAACAGATGCGTGACCCTGCCTTCGGTCTGCCGCCAGATTTCCGGGCCGGTGGTACGCACGTGGGCCAGGACGTTCTGCTCGTTCTCGTATTGGTTCGGCATCGCGTATTTCTTCGGCTGCGCCTTCGCGTGCGATTTGGCGATATTGATGGAGCCGTCGCCCAGCCCGGGAGCGGGGCAGAGCGCGTCATTCACGACGTCGAGCTCGGCGCCGGCGATCTTGAGCAGCACCTTCTTTTCGAGCGGCACCTTGTTCGGCACGACGGCCCGCATGTGGTAGCCGCGCGCCTTCGCCATGGCGGCGAGGCTGATGCCGGTGTTGCCGGAGGTGGGTTCGACGAGGCCACGGCCGTTGCCAAGTTCCCCCTGTCGCTCCATCGCCTGCAACATGTCCCACGCCGCCCGGTCTTTCACCGACCCGAACGGATTAAGCCACTCCAACTTTGCGAACAGTTGAAATTCCGGTACCGGATTCATCCGGTTGATGCGGACCATGGGCGAAGGGTTTTCCTCGTCCGGCAGCATCTCAAAAACGTCGTTATAGACGCGTGTCTGGTGGTTCATGCGAGTTGCGCAGCCAGCTTAACTAGGGCTTTGGCACGGTTGTGTCAAGGTTTGGCCCCAAACCTTTTACTTTTGTGCTGAAGCCGACTCAGCCAGACTACGGCGGTGAATTCCGGTTCGTTTCAGTTCTTCCGCCTTGGCCGCTGTTGCCGTCTGCTGCCTGCCGGCTTGATCGTGGCAGGATTCGTGTCCGGATGGTCGGCCGAACCTCCGTCGGTTCCCGTTGGTCTCGACGCCTATCGTCAATGGGATCGCTGGCCGGATCAGCGGATTGGCGTGCGTGCCTACATGCGGAGCACCTACGATCGCCGTGGCGCCAACGAAGGAGCGGACGCCAGCCACTTCCTGTATCAGGTCGCGGATGATTTCAACGTGGCGCTCGATGTCGCCGGACCGGGCGTGATGTACTTCGTCCGTTGCAACCACTGGCACGGAAGCCCTTGGCACTACGAAGTGGACGGCGCAGACCATATCGTTCAGGAAAGCAGCACGACGGATCCGAATCATCCGGTCGGGAACTCGGTTTTTATTCCCGAAAACCTTTTCCCGGCTCCGCTGGCCTGGACCTGGTCCGTCACAAGGGGAGCGGACCTGAACTGGGTGCCAACTCCTTTTGAAAAAACTTTGCGCCTCGCCTATTCGCGCACTCGCTACGGCACCGGCTATTACATCTATCATCTCTATGACCGCAGCGCGAACCTCTCGCGGCCCGTTCGTTCGTGGGATGGAAAAACGCCGCCGGACAAGGACGTACTCGAACTCATCGCGCAAGCCGGAACCGACATCGCCCCGCATCTCGGAACGCGCGAAGGGAAAAACATTGGCGTGTTGCAGATTGCCGGACGCCCGATCGCCCTGACAAAAGATGCGGTGGTCGAGGTCCGGAAAATCTCTCCGAAACAACCGATGGTGCTGCGTGCTCTGGAGTTTTCTGCTCCGCGCGAGCAGGCTGTTGAATTCGGACGTTCGCGATTGAGGATAACCTGGGACGATCTCGCTCATCCTTCTGTTGACGCGCCGGTCGCGCTCTTCTTCGGCGCGGGCACGCTCTACAATCGCGACGACCGCGAGTATCTGGTCAAAGCGTTTCCGATGAATGTCCGCTACGATTCGAATCGCGTGCATCTGGCCTGCTACTTCCCGATGCCCTTCTTCAACTCGGCGCGCATCGAACTCACCGGAAACGGGCGGACCGACCTGACCGACATCCAATGGAGCGTCCGTTATCATCCGTTGAAACAGCCATGCGACGAAGTCGCCCGTTTTCATGCCACGTATCGCGATCATCCGAATCCGGAGCCGGGCCGGGACCTGATGCTTCTCGATACGAACGAAACCGAAGGCGGCGGCGAATGGTCCGGCAATTTCGTCGGCACGTCGTGGATTTTTTCGCACCGCGCCGTGCTCAACACGCTGGAGGGAGATCCGCGCTTTTTCTTCGATGACAGTGAGACGCCGCAGGCTTATGGCACCGGCACTGAGGAATGGGGCGGCGGCGGTGATTACTGGGGAGGGCGCAACATGACTTTGCCGTTTGCGGGTCATCCCGCCGGCGCGCGCAGCGAAAACGAAGCCAGGAGCGACGAGGACAAAATCGAATCCGCCTACCGCTTTCTGCTTGCCGACCTTTTTCCTTTCGGCAAACGCGCCGTCATCCGGCTCGAACACGGCGGCGAAAATCAATCCACCGAACACTATGAAACAGTGACGTATTGGTACGGCGCCAACAGCCCAAACCTCATCAAGACGGGCGCATTGAAAATCGGCGACGCTGCCAGCGAGAGAGCGCACGACTACGTCTCGCCCGGCGCATCGGCACCCTACGAAATCACTTCGCGTTATGAATTGGGCGTGGACACGGTGAACGGAAAGGAGGTTTACCCGGCGCATACGGATCGCGGGCGCATTATGAAGGGAACGTCTGAATTCACGCTCGAACTCGATCCAAACAATTTCGGCGTGCTGCTGCGGCGCAAGCTGGATTACTCCTTCCCCAACCAGCGCGCGGAGGTCTTCGTGGCAGACGCCAGCAAACGGAAACTGGGCTATAAGCCAGCCGGCATCTGGTATCTCGCCGGAGCCAACACCTGCGTTTACTCGAATCCGAAGGAAGAACTCGGCGCGACGCAGCACGTTGTTCAAACCTCCAACCGCCGCTTTCGAGATGATGAATTCATCATCCCGCGCGAACTCACACGCGGACGGGAGCGCATCCGCGTCCGCGTCCGCTTTATGCCTGTTGATATCCCCTTGTTCCCCGGCCATCGGCTGGCCGAATTGGCGTGGAGTGAGATTCGTTACGACGCCTATTGCTGGGTGATGCCCCCCGTCCAAAAGTAGCGCGAGAGACTGCTTGCCCAAACTCCGCGCCGGCGGGATACTCTCCGCCGACCCTTTGCAGTGGTAAGGACGCTTATGACTGTTCCGACAACTCGCAGAGCCTTCCTCAAAGCGACGGGCGCGACCGGAGCCCTGTTCGCCCTGGCCGATCTCGGGTTCCTGTCGAAACTGCGCCCTGTTTCCGCGGCGGAGGCGAAACTCGAACCGCGTTTCGTCCGGTTCAACTCCGAGATCGAACCGCTGGTGCGTCTGCTCGAAGAGACGCCGCGCGAACGGTTGCTCGAGGAGGTCGCCGCGCGGATCAAACGCGGCCTGGGTTATCGCGAGGTACTCACTGCGCTGTTGCTGGCCGGAGTGCGCAACA
>DATNDF010000343.1 GCA_035607015.1 Candidatus Angelobacter sp.
TGTAAAAGCCGTGGCCCAGTTTGTGAGTTCTCTTGCCAACGCAGTGAAGGGATAACATGTCTCAGAATCGAAGAGACCCGCTGAAGAGACTGGAACAAGGTGAAGCGTTGGCGGCTGAAGGCTGCTACGCCGAGGCGCTGCGGGAATACCTCTGGTGTTTTGATCGTGGTCTGCGAGTCGATCCTGCTTTCGCGGGAGTGAGACTCACCGCTCTGCTCTACGCTATTGCGCAGTTAGGTAACTTTTATCCTCCGGCGTCAGAAGCGTTGATTTTGCGAAGAAATAGGTTGAGACAAAAACTGTTACGAGGCAGGGCAAGAGTAATGTCAGCTTTTGATTTTTGCGGGCTTAACAGGTATCTGAGTGAGGAGGATGTTACGTTTCAAACATGTCGAAAGCTGCGGCCCGGTGGCAAAGTCAGAATGATACTTGTCGATCATGCTGCTGGTTATCTTTGTGGGATGCGACGATACCGTGAACTATTGGAGCTTGCCGACCCTTTTGCAGTATTTGCAGTCAATTTTCCGGTGAGCGATTCTGCGTCCTCAACCGAGCCGGCTTCGTACCGCCGGAGACTGGGTAAAAGTCTATTGGCGAGGAAATGTGCCCCCTTCGTGGAGGCGTTGGCTGGTACTCAGCGTCACGAACACGCCTTCCAGCTTGCAGGTCGAATTCTACGTGTTCGCTTGGCAAGGGATGTACTTTGCGATTTGCTACAGCGGGCGGAGCGTATTCCGGACAAGAATCTTGTTGCTTATTTGAAAGACAGACTACGGTCCCTTTCCGGCCGCCGCAGTTGAATTTGAAAGCGATGAATACCAAACCTAAAGCGGATGACCGTTTCGTCATCATCATGGCCGGCGGACGAGGCGAGCGGTTCTGGCCGGTTAGCCGCGAGAAGACCCCCAAACAACTGCTCGCGCTGCTCGGTAAAAAGTCGTTTTTGCAGGAGGCCGTTGACCGCGTGCTGCCGTTGGTCCCGTTGAAGAATATTTTTGTTATCACGAACGAGGCGCAAGCGGCGCAGGTCGCGAAGCAACTGCCGAAACTGCCGAAGCATAACATCATCGCCGAGCCGGTTGGACGCGACACCTGCGCCGCGGTCACGCTCGGTGCCGCTCTTGTCGGCGCGCGTTCCACCACCGGCGTGATGGCCGTGTTGCCGGCGGATCACGTGATTCCCGAGGAGAAAAAGTTTCAGCACGTCTTGAACGATTGCTTCGACCTCGCCGGTCGCGGCCAGGCGATTGTTACGATTGGCATCAAGCCGACCGAACCGGCGACCGGCTATGGTTACATTCAGGTAGGTGAACCCCTGCCGCCGCCGCACGGCGCGAAGCCCTACAAAACCACGTTCTTTCGCGCCGAGCGGTTCGTTGAAAAACCGCATTTCGACAAGGCGTTGGAGTACGTCAACAGCGGCCATTATCGCTGGAACGCGGGAATGTTCATCTGGGGTTTCGTGACTGTCACCGAGGGATTGCAGAAACACCAACCGGAAATGTACGAAGCCTGCCAGCGCTGGTTCAAGGTGGCGAACAATCCGGCGAAGCTCGCACGGGTGCTGGCGAAGGAATATCCGGGTCTCAAAAAAATCTCCATTGACTTCGCCCTCATGGAACACGCGCAGAACGTCGTTGTGGCGGCGGGCGATTTTGCGTGGGACGATCTCGGTTCCTGGAACGCGCTGGCCCGGCACCTCAAGCCCGACGCCGAGGGCAATTGCGCCATGGCGGAGTTCATTCACGTGGACGCCGCACGTAACATTATTTTCGACGCACGCATTAAGAACCGCACACCGATTGCCGTCGTGGGCTTGCGCGATTCGATTCTCGTCCAGACGGACGACGCCGTATTACTGGCGCACAAAAGCCAGTCGCAGAAGATCAAGGAACTCGTCAAGAAACTCGCGGAGAAGAAGGAGTATAAGGGGCTGGTCTGACTGAATGCGGATAAAGCATGACCGGCGCTTTCGCCACCGGAAACGAGTCGTTCGTTTTCAACATCGCGTCCGCCGGGAGTATTTGAAATTGGCGAAGGATCTCGCAGCCTTGGCGCGGAGTTTCCGAACCGAATTGACTCCCCGGCTTCAGCAAGGCGCGGCCATTCGTGCGTTTGGCATCCGGGGCGCATTCGCGTTGATATCTGCCTGTCGTGGGACAACCCAGTGCAATGCGGCCCTTGCCGTGACCGACGAGTGCCTCAGCGTTTCGGGCGCGACTCAACCTTGTTTCGTAGGCAAATCCCTTAGCATAACCACGAGGTTTCCCTGATTATCATCGGGGGATTTTTTAGATAAAACTTTTGCACATGGCGCACTTAGAGCTGCCAATGCGGGTACGGGTTCGCTTATGAAACGCGCGGCAAAGGATATCACGCTCGGCCTGCTGGCCATTTCCGGCCTGTTGTCGCCCGCCGTGGCCAGAGCTGACAAGGTGGGCATCAATTTCATCGGCGGCAGCACGGTCAACGGAACGCCGGCGCCGATGGCGGCGAACGAATCGGCGGGCTGGATCCCTCAAAAGTTCTGGAACAACGCGAGTGGTTCCGGCGGTTCAATCAATCCGGTAGGCGACGCCGACGCGGGGATCTCTGTATTTTACAGCGGGTTCTCGGCAAGTTGGTCGGACAGTTTCGGTACGAGGAGCACGCCGGTTGCCGACAACGGCGGCAACAGCCGGCTGATGAAAGGCTACCTCAACACCGATGACACGCCAGGTGGCAGGATCACGGTCACAGTTACCGGCGTGCCGGGTGTTTTCACCGCGGGCGGCTACGCAGTGGTCGTCTACTTCGACGGCGACAACGTCGCGGCCGCGCGGGTGAGCGGGTTCACTTTGACGGCGCCGAATTTCGGACAACAGACACTCTACGGACTCGACAAAGCAAACACGGATTTCGGAGGGACGTTCAAGGAAGTGTCGGGTAGCAGCACGTCAGACCTCGGCAGCAGCACGCCCGACGGAAACGTGCTCGCGTTCGCCACTCTGACGGACAGCGCCTTTACGCTCACGGTCAACGGCGCGAGCACCAGCGATTTGAACCCGCGGGGCGCGCTCAACGCGATTCAGATCGTGGATGCGCGACTGCTGCCGAACCCGCCGGGTCCGGCGATAACCAGCAGCGGCACAGCCACGGGCATGGTCAACGCGGTGTTCAGCTACGCCATCTCTGCGATCAACAATCCGACCAATTTCGGCGCGTCCGGTTTGCCATCCGGCTTGACCATCAATCCGACGAACGGCCTTGTTTCGGGAATTCCCGCGGTCGCCGGAACCTTTCAGGTCACGTTGATCGCGACCAACGCGAACGGCTCCGCGACGAAGCCGCTGACGCTGACCATCAACCCGGCGCAGGTGAATTTCACACCACTCAATTCCGGTACGACCAACCGCCTCGACGGCGGTTCGCTCTGGAATTCGGACAGCGGGTTGATCGCGGGCGTTGGCGGCGCGTTGCTCGTGACCACGAACGGCGGACAAACGTGGAAGTCCTTGAACACAGGATTCACGAACGACCTGACCGGGATCCGGTTGATCGACACGACGGCGTTTCTTATCGGGAGCGATGGACTCATCGCGCGGTCGTTCGATGGCGGTCAAAGCTGGACGCGCTTTACACTTCCAACCGCTGTCGCGTTTCATGAGCTTTCATTCATCAATACGGACTACGGGTTCGCGGTGGGCGACGGGGGCACGATTGCTTTTTACAACGGAAGCGACTGGGCGATTGAAGCAAGTGGAGTGACGAACGATTTGTTCGCGGTTCAGGCGGTCGGTTCGACGGCTTATGCAGCCGGAGCCGGCGATTCGATTCTCCGTTACAGCGGGACGAATTGGATCGCGTTGGACAGCGGCACGACCAACACAACTTTTTACGACGTGGCCTTCAGCGATGAAAACGTCGGATACGTCGCAGGCTCGAACGGCGCGCTTTGCCGGACGGTGAACGGCGGCGTCGATTGGATGCCGCTGACTAGTGGCGTGAATACAACTCTGCGCGCGATCCGGATCATTGATGCGACTACGGCGGTTGTCGTCGGCGACGACGGCGTTGTTCTGTTCACAACCGATGGCGGAAGCAGCTGGAGCCGGCTTTCCACGGGCGCGAATGTCGCGTGGTCGGGACTCGACTTTGCCGGCGGGCGCGGTTTCCTCTTCGGCGAGGGTGGCGTGATCTATCTGTTTCAGCTCGCGTTTATCCCGCTCAACCAGCCGCCCGTGGTGACCATAATCGAACCGACCAACAACGTTGCGATCGTCGCGTGCGTCCCGTTTGCGGTTCAGGCGAACGCGGACGACCCGGACGGATTTGTCAGCCGGGTCGAGTTTTATGTGAACGGCAGCAAACTGGGCGAGCGCACGAGTGGTCCTTACCGGACTAGCTGGGACACTGACGCGGCCGGAACTTACACTCTGACGGCGCGCGCGACGGATAACAGCGGAGCGATCAGTGTTTCGACGCCCGTGACGATCGTGATAGTTCCTCCGCCGCTGCATCATTTGATCGTCCACGGGTTCACATCGAACGGCGATTTCCGCCTCTGCTTCGGTGGCGCGCCGGGAAAGTCTTATACGGTCCAGGGATCAACGAATCTGACGGATTGGAGTGATCTCGGAACGATGGTCGGGGCGGACGGGATTTTGGAGTTTCTCGACGTTAACGCGACGAACTTCAGTCATCGCTTCTATCGCGCCTTGCAGCAATGAATCCGACAGCAGCTCAACGGATCATTGCCTGGAGCTTCTGTTTGAATTGTTCGACCAGCTTCGCGTGCGCAGCGTTCACCTCCGCGTCGGTGAGCGTTCTCTCGGCATGACGATAGGTAAACGCGTAGGCCATGCTCTTCTGACCTTCGGGAACGTGCTGGCCACGAAACACGTCAAACAATTCGATGCTCTCCAGGTTCGCAACTTTGGACTGCTTGACAACGTTGAGCACGGCTTCGTGCGTTGTCGATTCTGGCACCAACATCGCGATGTCGCGGCGGATGCCGGGGAGTTGAGGAAGCGGTTTGAATGACTTGTTTGGGTTCCGCCGTGCCAGCAATTGGTCGAAATCCAATTCCGCGAGAAATGCCGGATCTGGCAAGTCGAACTCGCGAGCACGACCGTGGCCTAGCCTCCCCATCGTACCCAGTGGCAGTTTGCCGCCCAGATTGATCGTCGCCGACTCCGCGAACCACGGGGACAGTTCTTTGCAGGCGGAATAGGAAACAGCTCGTAAACCAAACTGATCGAGAAACACTTCAATGATTCCTTTCAGATCGCAGGCATCGAATTTCACCCGGCGTTCGTCGTAGGCTCCCAGGTCCATTGTGACTTTCAATGATTTGAGTTCACCGAGAGGAATGGCGCTGCCGACACCGGTCCAAAAATCCGGGAAGCGCCGGCCGGTCAAGGCAATGGCCAGCCGGCGTTCTTCTTTGGTTCGTCCGTTCAATTGCGTGAAAACGCGGCCGATTTCAAACAGTGCCACGTCTTCGGTTCCGTGGTGCAGATTGCGGCTTAACGAAGCGAGCAGACCGGGAATCAAACTCGGTCGCAACACATCCATGTCACCGCTTAGCGGATTGGCCAGTACGCGCAAGTCCTCGTCCTTCGCGTCGCGCAGTTCAGGTCCGAATCTCGATACGAGCGTTTGCCCTTGCGCTTCGTTCAAACCGAGCCCCGTCAGAATGCGTCGTGCCTCGGCGATTTGATCATAGACCGGGTCAAAAGCGTTCGCGCCAATGGCGCCGCGCGGCGGCGTGGCCGGAATTTTGTCCACGCCGTGCAAACGGCAGACTTCCTCGATCAAATCCACCTCGCGCTTGAGGTCCATGCGAAAAGTCGGGATGCGAAACGAGAGCGGTTCGGATACCGCGGCGTCGGAGTCAACCGGCCGCGGTTTGCGGCTGATCGCCTTCAAACCGAGTCGGCCGAGGTGAAGCTCGATTTCGCCCGGCTTGATCTCGACGCCGAGCAACTCGCGGACCTTTCCCGAACGCAGCGTGATCTGCCGCGGCTCGACCGGGTTCGGATGCGCGTCAACGGCGCCTTCAGCCAGTTGTCCGCCGGCCGTTTCGAGAATCAATTGCGCGCAACGTGCGCCAGCCCAGTCGGTGATGCCGATGTCCGCGCCGCGTTCGAAGCGATAGCTGGCGTCCGTGCGCAGGCCGAGCGCCTTCGACGTGCGGCGAATGTTCGTTGGTTTGAAGCAAGCGCTCTCGATCAAAACATCCGTGGTCCGTTCGTTGATTTCGGTGTTCTGCCCGCCCATGACGCCGGCGAGCGCGATGCCTTTCTGCTCGTCGGCAATCAGCAACATCTCGCTGGTCAAAGTGCGGTGAATGCCATCGAGTGTCGTGAACTTCTCGCCCCCCTTTGCGCGGCGGATGACGATGGTTGGCTTGCCGGTTGCGCCTTTGGCAATGAGATGATAGTCGAACGCGTGCAAGGGCTGGCCGGTTTCGAGCATCACGTAGTTCGTCACATCCACGACGTTGTTGATGCTGCGGAGGCCGACCTTTTCCAGCACGGAGCGGAGCCAGTCCGGGCTGGGGCCGATCTTCACGCCACGCACAACCCGCGCGACATAGCGCGGACACAGCTCGGCGTCTTCGATGCGGACTGCGACAAGGTCCGCAGTGCCGTCTTGTGGTTTCTGATTTTTGACTTCTGGAATTCGGAGCGGATTCCCGGTTACCGCGCTGATCTCCCGCGCGATGCCGATGACGCTGTTCAGGTCGGGACGGTTCGGCGTGATTTCGAGATCATAAACAACATCGCCAGACGCGCGGCCAAGATATTCTGCGAATGGCTGGCCCACTTTTGCGTCCTGCGGCAGAATGAGCAGGCCGTCCACCTGGTCTGGCAAACCAAGTTCCTGCGGCGAGCACATCATGCCCTGGCTGGTGATGCCAAAAACTTTTCGCTCCTTGATGACGAAGGGTTCTTTGTCGCCGGGCTTCAACGGCAGCGCGTAGTTCGGCAGGATGAGGGGGACCTTGTCGCCGGGCTGGTGGTTCTGCGCGCCGCAGATGATCGTGCGCTCGCCTTTGCCGTCATTCACCTTGCAGACTGAGAGCTTGTCCGAGCCGGGCACCTTGTCTCGCGTCAGGATCTGAGCGATGACGATGCCCTCGAATTCACCCGCAAGCTTCTGCACGCCCTCAACCTCAAGTCCGAGCATGGTCAGCCGCTCCGCCAGTTCCCCCGGCGACCAGTTGAAATCAACGTATTGCTTGAGCCAATTGAGTGTGACTTTCATCGCTTCAATTCAAAATTCACCTTGAACTCTCAATGCTTCCGGATGGCTCGCCGTTCTCCACCGGCGAAAACATCGGCGATTGGCGCGCCGGTTTGCGGAAACGCCGCGTGATAATCCTCGCCGAGCAACGCCGCGATCGTGGCCGCGATCTGGCTTTGCATGCGCGGTTCGGTTTGTGTCCGTTCGCCGACCGGCGGCGTGTCCGGGCCGATGACCGCAATCCAGTCGCCTTCCGAGTTGGCGACCTTTTCGCCGTGACTCTTCCAATCCAGCGGTCCGCTGCCGCGGCCATGATCCGCCGTGATGATGATGGTCGTTTTGTCGCGATACTGGGGCAGGGACTGCGCCAGTTCCCAGAGCCGCCGGACAAAGTCGTCCATATGGTGCGCGGCGGTAAGGTAAAGATCGTAGCGGCCCGCGTGCGCCCATTCGTCCGTCTCGCCAAACCCGACGAACACCAGACGCGGTTGCTTGCGCTTCACATGGTCCATCGTGGCGTGAAAGAGGAACGAATCGTAAGTCAAGTCCTCCCACATCGGCGTAGTATCGCGCATCAGGTCCGTGACGAACTGCGGCGTGGGAATCTCGTAACTGCCGAACTTCGATTCCCAGACCGGCCAGGTTGGCAGATGACTGCGCTCGATGTTGAAAATGTAGGGGAACACATCCCAGGTGCCGAACACTGCGACACGATTGCGTAGGCCGGGGCGGCCGTTCAGCCACTCGAACACCGTCACGTTCGGGTTCGGCTTCTTGTCATTGCTGTCAATGCGCGCGTCGGGCGCGCCGGTGAGGATTTCATTGTAACCGGGATAAGAAAACTTTTTGCCATTCGTCACGGTGACAACGCTGCCTTTGGTTTGATTGCCGAAGAGCTGTCCGTGCGAAGCGATCTCGCCCCAAAAGAACGGCAGCAATGCCTCGCGCCTCGCCTCGGGCGTGTCGCGCCAGAAGGCCTTGCGCAGCGTGTTTGTGTCTTTGACACCGCCGATTTCCCGGGTCATCAACTGCGCTTCGGCGCCGCTGAACACCTCCTGCCACCGGAACCCGTCGCTGATGACGAGGAAAACGCTTTGGGTTTTGAGGGTAGCGGCGTTCGCGCCCGGCAATAGACCCAGGAATGTAAGCGCCAAAAGTGCGGCGAAGCCGAAACGGAGCGCGGGTCTGCGACCCGCAGCGCGCACGTTCAGGTCGCGGCCTAAAAATTCCCGATGAGTTGCGTCCGCAACGGAACTGCTGCGGCTCACAGAGCCGCGCTCCGAATGCAGAGCAGCTCCGACGGTGAGGTTGAGTGCAGTGAGCCGTTCGGTCTTTTTTTTAGCTGAGCTGTTGGAGTCAGCGTATAGATTGAGCCAATTGAAGGTGAGTTTCATGGAGAATTGGTAGGGGAAAACTTCTTGTTCAGTTCATTAAAGAACTTTTGAACTTCGCTGTCAGAAAGTCCTGACGCTTTCAGCAACTCAATTGCACGGGGGCGTAACTCATTCAAATTGCCTAATCGAGTCTTATCTGCTGTAAGAGGTGTGGATGCCAACGATGTTATTAGTTCAACAGTTTTCTGAGCCATTAATTTGTTTTGCTCAGTCAGATCTTTTATTTCCTGAAGCTTTTGATCGACAACTCTGACACTGTTCCCAGCCACACCGAAGCTTTCGACTTTTCCGGAGGCGACCAAGAACATGACCGAGATCAAAAAGATGAGCGACGTAAAACAAGCGTAATGTTGCCAACCTCTCAAGTCTCGGTTGTCGATTTGTCGGATCAAATACACTGTACCAATTGCCGGAGCGATGATTGCCATCCATAGCATATTTATTCCGTTCGATAACCGTTCAAGTTTGGATCCGCGAGGCGCCGGTTTTCTTGTTCTTAAAACTGCCTTAAAAACCTCAGATCATTCTCGTAGAATAGCCGGATGTCGTTGATGCCATAACGGATCATGGCGACGCGTTCGATGCCGAAGCCGAACGCCCAGCCCGTCCAGACTTCAGGATCGTAACCGACGTGCTCGAACACCTGCGGGTGCACCATGCCGCAACCGGCGATCTCCAGCCATTCCTTGCCCATCTTGCGCGTGAGCGCGCTCGAAAAATCAATCTCGAAGCTCGGCTCGGTGTAGCTGAAGTAGTGCGGACGAAAACGAATCTTCACGTCGCTTCCGAGCAGTTCCTTGAACACGAACTCGACGGTGCCCTTGAGGTCACCGACGGTGACGCCCTTGTCCACGTAAAGCCCCTCGATCTGTTGGAAGGTCGGATTGTGCGTTGCGTCGGCGTTGTCGCGGCGATAGACGCGGCCCGGAACGATAATGCGAATCGGAGGTTGTTGCTTCTCCATGACGCGGATTTGGACGGAGGAAGTATGAGTGCGGAGAAGAAGGGGTTTACCCTCGCCACCCGCTCCTTTCTCATTCGGTGGGAGAGGTTCGCCGGATGGCCGGGTGACGGCGGAGTTCTCAGCCCGCAAATAGAACGTGTCTTGCGTATCGCGGGCGGGATGGTCGGCGGGCGTGTTCAACGCATCGAAGCAATGATATTCGTCCTCGATCTCCGGGCCATCCGCGACGACGAAGCCAATCTTGCGGAAACTACGTACGATATCGTCGGTCACCTGCGTGAGTGGATGCAGCTTGCCCAGCGCGCGACGACGACCGGGCAGGGTGAAGTCGGTTGGTTCTTTGGACGACGCGGCTTTGTCTTCGAGTTCTTCACGTCGTGCAGTCAGAGCTGATTCGAGCTCTGCCTTGGCTGCATTGATCAGCTTGCCGGCGGTGGGGCGATCTTCCTTGGCCAGAGAACCGAGCTGTTTCATCAACGCCGTGAACTTGCCGTGCGGGCCGATCCACGCGCCTTTGGCGTTATCGAGCGCGGCGAGGTCGGGTGCAGCTTTTAGTTCCGTCAGGGCGGATTGTTTCAGAGGCCCGATGTCGTCAAGAAAAGCCATACGGATGAACGAACGTTATTCGCAACCAGGAAAAACAGAAAGCGAATTCATGATTTCCGAAAGGGAATTGATCACGGATCCGTGATCACCAGCGCGACGGTAAAACCATCATAGCCTTTGCTGCCGACGGTCTGGATGGCGGTGGCCGTCACACGGGGTTCAGCGGCGACAAGTTCATTGAAGCGGCGGGCGCCTTGAACCCGGGCGTCCTCGTGATGAGGATCAATCACCGCGCCTTCGCGGATGACATTGTCGGCGACGATGCACGTGCCGCGTCGGGAAAGTTTGAGCGCCCAGGTGAAATAATCAGGATAACCCGGCTTATCGGCGTCGATGAAAATGAAATCAAACGGCGGCTGCTTTCCGGTAACGAGCTGTTGCAAAGTGTCCAGCGCCGCCCCCAGACGCAATTCGACGACGCCGGCCAGACCGGCCCGGGCGATGTTTTTGCGGGCAACCTCCGCGTGTTTTGGTTCCGATTCCAGCGTCATGAGGGTTCCGCCGGGTGGCAGGGCGCGGGCGAGCCAGATGGTGCTGTAACCGCCGAGCGTGCCGATTTCCAGAATGTGACGCGCGCCCTGAATTTTCGCGAGCAGTTGCAGGAACTTGCCCTGGTTGGGCGCCACATTGATCTGCGGCAACCCTGCATCGGCGCTGGTTTGCAGGGCCGTCTCCAGTGCGCGGTCCGGTCGAACGAGCAAGTCGGTGATGTAACGGTCAACCGCCGTCCAGTGCGCGATGTTCATGGTGAAAAACGTTAACCTCGAAAGCCAGGAGTGGGAAAGCAAAACGGGCGGCCATTGCTGGTCGCCCGATGCGTCAAAGCCCTTGCGTGATTCAGGCCTTTGCCGTGGCCTTGGCCCTGAGCGCGTTCTGGGCGACCTTGACCAACTCGCCAAACGCGGCGTTGTCCTGCGCGGCGATGTCGGCCAGCACCTTGCGGTCGAGCGCGACCTTCGCGGCCTTCAAACCTTCCATGAACCGGCTGTAGGTCAGTCCGGCGGCACGAGCGGCGGCATTGATGCGGATTTGCCAGAGCGCGCGGAAATTGCGCTTCTTGGTCTTTCGATCGCGGTAGGCGTATTGACGGCCATGATCGACCGCATCGGAGGCGTAACGGTAAAGTTTCGAGCGGCGCATCCGGAAGCCTTTGGCGGCCCGGATCATTCTGGTGCGGCGCTTGCGGGAGGCGGGGGCGTTGGTGACTCGCATGGGTCAGTTCAAAATTGAAGGTTGAGAGGGAAATCAGTGGCTGAACGGAAGGTTTTGAATGATGCGATAGACGTCGGTTTTGTCCACGACGGCCATCTTCCCCAGGCGGCGACGGCGTTTCGCGTTTTTCGTGGCGAGCAGGTGGCGTCGGCCGGCGTGGGAACGCAGGACCTTGCCGCTTGCGGTGATTTTGAACCGCTTGGCCACGGACTTTTTGGTTTTGATGCCTTTGGGTCGACGCATAAATCAACTTTCGTTCAAAAAGAGCGCGCAATATAGGAACGCCCGGAGGGGGAAGCAAGTGGTATTTTGTCGGTCCGCGCTAGGGCACCAACACGGCGCGGTAGAACCTTCGGGTGAAGTTCGACGTGCCGGGATCAGAGAATGGAAATGAGCCGCCAAACGCCGTGTTCGTGGCGAGTGTGGCCCACGTCGAAAAATCGGTCGTCACATCGATACGGTAATTCCGGCCGGATTCGCCGGAGACCTGGAATTGGAACTGGCCGGGGAGCCATTGCGGTTGGGTCAACGTGGCGGGGGTATTGCTGAACGCCTGAACCGTGAAGTTGGCCGTGGCGTTTGTCCCGCTGACGATCACGTTCTGCTGATTCGGACAGCCGTAGCCCTGCGTGTTGAGGCTGGAACAGTCCAGGTTGACCTGCCACGTGCCATTGAACACACTCAATTGATAATGGCCGGCGCCGTCGGTTTGCGCGTTGGAGGAATAGTTTGTTCCACTCGCCGTAATGAAGCCGCTCACATTGATGTTCGACAGGGGCTGACCGTTGCTGTTGGTCACGACTCCCGTAATTGTTGTGGTGGCCGCCCGAACCACGTAATTGATGTTCGAGATGTTCACGCCGTCGGTCACGTTGAAGGTCATGTCGGGTCCGATCACACCCAGCTGTGCGGCGCTGCCCGATTCCAGATTGATGGTCCAACTTCCGCCGAACACACCGAGATCAAAGCTCCCGTCGCCGGCGGTCGTCGCCGAGGCGGATGAGCCGCCGCCTTGAGGGAACGCCAGGAGCGTGAGTCCGGAGACGGGCAGGGCGCCGGTGTCCGTCACGTGTCCGAGCAGATGCGCGGTGGAACGCTGCGCGACAAAATTGACGAGAACTGCCTGCCCATTCGTCAGCGTAACGTTGGTTCCCTGCAAGACATAACCGGCGAGACCCGGATTGCTGTTGTCGGGACCGATGAACCAGGTGGTCCCGCTCACGCCCAGGGTGTAGTTCCCGTTGGCGTCGGTGATGGCGCTGGCCTGATACTGATTGCTGCCGTCGTTGGCGAACATCGAAATACCCGGGAGCGGGGCGTTGGTATCATTCTTGACGTTGCCATAAATCAGGGCGGATTCCTTCGCCAGGGGTATGTTGACTCCGGTCACGTCGCTTGTGCTCACGGTCACCTTTGGTTTGTTCTGTGGTCGCAGGTAGCCGGCCTGGCTCAAGCCGAAGTCCGAGAGGCTGAATTTCCACTGGTCCGGCAGAACGGACGCGGTGAAGTTGCCGCTGGCATCCGAGAAGGCGAAGGTTAGCGTGTTGTTGGCTGATTCCACGAAGAGCTGCAAGCCGGGAATTCCGTTACTGCTGGCCGCGTCGCTCACCTTCCCCGAAATCGTATGCGTG
>DATNDF010000344.1 GCA_035607015.1 Candidatus Angelobacter sp.
CGGTGTGCCAGAGAGGTAAAGCGCCGCGCCGACCAGCAGCGAGATAACCACCGCCGCTACTCCCAGCCTCCTGCGGGTTGAAGTGCTCATGTGTGCGAGTCCGCCCAACTAAGATCACGCGGCTGCTGGTTCGTATATTGAACGGCTCTGGCAGGATGAAACCTCTCTCACCGTCTTCTGGAAAGTGGATTTTCGCCTTCCTGCGCGTCGCAGAACCGAACGACGGGAGCGCAATGGCCAGTCCGAAGCTCAGAGCATTTCCACACCGACTCGCGACGGCTGGGTCTCTCATGACGCCTGCGCTCCAGAACGATGGACAACCCCCCGAGTAAGAACAACGCGTAGATGCGCGGCTCGGGCACGGCTGCAACCGTGACGGTGTCGATTGCGGGTATGCCCACGAGGTTCCCAAACCACAGTGTGGTAGATCCGCTATTATCAGAAGTGAAGGCAAACGACTGGGGTTGCCAGCCCATCGCCCGCTGGTCTCCTGAACCGGGTGGAGCCTGGTAGTCTTCCGATGTGCCAGCGGCGGATACTCGGAGAAGCGCCGGCGGACCGTTGTAAGAATCTGTCGCGAGCCAAAAGGACACCACGTACGGCTGGTTGGGTGCCGTGCTAAATGTCTGCCCGATCGCATTAACGCCGAAGTAATATCCCAATTCCACACAGTAGCCTCCTGAATCTTGGCTCCTGTCGGCGAGGTACTCAACGCTACCGTTATAAGTGCCGTTGTAACCCGTCATGGTGGTCCAACCGGTAATGAAGTTGTTGCCGGCTGGAAAGAGTGGAACTGCTGGTTGACCATTGGTGAGTCCAGGTGAGTCGAAGGCACCATTCTGAAATCCGATCTGTGCCTGGGAGGTGAGCGGAAGGGCAATCAGTATCCAACTTCCAACGAGACATAATCGTGTATTCATACCATGGATCAGACGTCTCTAACGAAGGACAAAGTCGGCGAGCGGGGCCAGTCGCGCTGGTAACGCTCAATTATGCCTGTGAGTCATGCCACGATGAAATCACTCGCACGATTTTCTGGAAAGCGCATTTTCGCTTCCTATTCTGCTAACTGCAGGCGGAGCCCGTAAGGGCGCACGTTTTCATTTCGGCGGCGTCAACTTGATCCATTTGTTCAGATACCATTCGAGCACAGGAGTGAAAGGTGTGTCGGCGAGCAAGTACAGGACAGGGGCATAAACGAAGCGCAGCACGGTCGTCAATTGTGGGTTGCGCAGCTTCGCGTCAATTCGTGCCGCAGGCCCAATGCTCACAATGTAGGCGACAACGAGGATAAACGCCCACGTCAGAAATGAGCCGATGCCACGGTTGGCGCGGTTTTGAGTTGCGGTAATCATTGGCGGTCCGCACGACGTTGCGCCGACAATGTAGCGTCTGCATCAGTTTCGCACGATAAAATGTGTCGCGCGCGATCAGGGTTTTTGAAGGCGAAGCAGCAGGCGCTCAGGTTTACCAGCGCGTTGTCAGCCAGTAAACCGCCCCGGCGATGATGGCGGCGGACGGCAGCGTGATGACCCACGACAACACGACGCCGATGACCGGCTTCCATTTCGCCTGTCGCGTGGTAATGCCGATGCCGAGCAGCGCTCCAACGCTGACGTGCGTCGTGCTGACCGGCAAACCGTGGTAGCTGGCGGTGTTCACCAGGAGCGCGGTGGCGAGATTCGCCGCGAATCCCTGGCCCGGATTCATGCCGGTGATTTTGTTGGCCATCGTGTCAGCGACTTTCCTGGCATTGAGCAGTCCGCCGACCGCCATCGCCACAGTGACAGCAACCAACCCCCATTGAATTCTCAACGCCGTCGCCACCAGCAGCAGCGCCGCGATCTTCGGCGTGTCATTCAGCCCGCGCGCAAAGCTGACTGCGCCCGCCGAAAGAAAATGCAGTCCGTCCAGGAGTTTGCCCGCATTGATGCCGAGGAAACTCCCGGTGTACCGCTGCTGGCACACCGCGGATTGGCCGACAGTGACAGTGAACCTGGGCAGTGTCTCTGCCGCAAACAAGCCATCGGGACGCGGCACCGGCAGGATTTGAGTTTCTGCGCCGATGCAGACGCACATTTCCTTGCCGATGCCGGACCGCAGTCGTACCGCTCGCAGGACGCCATACACGGTCGCGCCGGCAATGACGGCGATGAAGGGCGCAAACAACAACGGCATGACGAAGTTCTTGCCGAGGGCGGAAAAGTTTACGCTGCTCACGCCTGTAACCAGCCCGGCTCCGACGAGCGCCCCGGTCAGACCGTGGGTGGTTGAAATGGGAAAACCGAGCAGGGTAGCCAGAACAACCGTGGCTCCCGCGCCCAACGCCACGGCGAGAAGAAACTCCGGTTGGGCGGTCAACGCATCCGGCACGAGTCCCTTGCCGGAAAATGTTTTGAGCAGCGATTCGGCCAGAAAGATGGCGGCAATGCTGCCCGCGCCCGTCGTGATCGTGGCCCAGGTGATGGCTGTCTTATAGGAACAGGTGCGGCTGCCGAACAGTGAGGCCACACCTTTGAAGTTGTCGTTGGCGCCGTTGGAATACGCGAGGAAGCAGGTCGCCAGAAGGAGGAAAATAATCATGGCCGGATGGAAGCGGAGGTTGCTTTCACGTATGCCTGATTGTGCATACGTAAAAGGTGAACCGCAAGCGGAAATTCCTCCGCGTCAGCCGGGCAGTTTGTCGAGGCGGAACGTGCAGCAGCCGAGATCAAGGATGTTGTTGTTGGCCGTGACCTGGCTTTTCAACTTGCGCGTCACGCCGTAGCGCCGTTCCTTGCCCTGTTTCTCGACTTCCAGCAGGCCGGCCTCCCGCATGATGCGAAGATGTTTGGAAACATTATACTGCGAAGCCTTCAACCGGTCGGCGATCGCATTAACACTCAACGGCTCCTTGAAGAGCAGGCGTAGAATGCGCAGGCGGGTTTCCTCGCCCAAAGCTTTGAGCGCAGCCAGGCAGTCGAGTCCGGTCATGGCGATAATCTATCCTCGAATCATTTGACCGGGCAAGCCGGCAGAGAATCCGGTTTCATTTCAGCATCGGCGGCCGGTCAATCCACAGGCTCAGACTGGTTTCAATTAACAGATTCGTTTTATCCGCCCAAATAACATATGATTCCCGGTGAAGCCGAATTGCCAACCAATCTTTCTGAAACATTTCTCCTTGATGCCGGGTTCATAGAGAAGAATGGAAATCACCAAGGAAAAGATGAACTTTAATTCGCTCACCCTGAGCACACTTACCATAACCCTGTTGCTCGCGGCCCCCAGCCCGGCGACGGCTCAAGCGACCAGGAAATTCGAACCAAAACAACTGCGGGAAGATTTTCAAATCGCCCGGCAGTCCCTGGTGGAAGGCCATAGCTGCCTCTACCGGTGCACAAAAAAGGCCGACCTCGATCGTATCTTTGATGAGGCCGAAAAATCCCTGGACCACCCCATGGATTCCTACGAATTCTATCGGGTGATGGCGCCAACCATCGCCGCCATCAAGTGCGGCCATACCGGCGTGAGCATGTCGGCCGATGTTCGCGCGGAGATCGAGGCCCTGCCATGGCTCCCGTTCAACGTGAAGGTGCTGGAGTCTAAAGCGTACATCTTCAGGGATTACGCGAAAGGTGGGAGCTTGGCCGGGAAGGAAATTCAATCGATCAACGGTGTGCCTGTCGCCCGCATCATTTCCACGATGCTTGCCGCCTCAATGAAGGATGGTGATGTGCAAACCACCCGCCAAAGGGATATCAGCGGTAATTTCGCGAGGAACCTCATCGCTTTACTTGGATTGAGAGCTCCCTACGAGGTGGTAATGGCCGATGCTGGAAGCAAACCGACGGAGAAGGTTCAAGTCGCGGGTCTAAAACACGATGAGCTGGCCAGGATGGCAAAAACGCTCTACCCTCAGGACGAGGGAAGCAAGGAGTTCGCAGATTTGAAATTTTTCGACGAGGGGCAAATCGCGCGTCTGACTTACTCCATTTTTGGGGAGAACGTGGAAGAAGGCCGGGCGTTCATGAAACGCGCTTTTGAAACCATCCAATCCAAAGATTCCAAGGCGCTCATCCTGGACCTGAGAGGCAACGGCGGGGGTGAAGGCGAGCTTGGGGGACTCCTGCTGTCCTACCTCCTGGTCACACCGTTCAATTACTACGACGATCTCCTCATCAACAAGAACTGTGGCATGAGTTACAGTTTCTCGAAGTTCACCGACGACCACCGCGACCTGACTGTCCCACCGGGTTTGGCTGAGCTCCGAGCCGACGGCAAAGTCCACCAGATCGTGGATTCTCTCTTGGCTGTCCAGCAGCCAAGCAAACCCACGTTCACCGGTCCAGTTTACATCTTGATCGACGGCGGCTGTCTCTCGACCACTTCGGAATTCCTGACCGAAGTCGACGTTCATCATCGCGCCAGCTTCATCGGGGAAGAAACCGCCGGCTGTTACTACGGCAATAACTCCGGAACGGTGATCAAAATCACCCTCCCCAACACCAAGCTGGGGATTTTTATCCCGCTAATGAGCTGCTATATGTCCGTAGGAGGCCATCACGAGCACGACGCTGCGCGTGGTGTGCTTCCGGATTTCCCCGTGAAGCGAACCATCGCCGATCTCGTGGCCGGGGTTGATCGGGATTTCGAGCTGGCGTTGGAGCTAGCTCGAAAGAAACGATAAAGCGTTAAACACTTTGCACTAGTGCAGCCTTTGCATCGGAGGCCTGGTGGTCGGCGTC
Organism: Candidatus Angelobacter sp.; assembly: GCA_035607015.1. NCBI lineage: Bacteria > Pseudomonadati > Acidobacteriota > Terriglobia > Candidatus Angelobacter > Candidatus Angelobacter sp. The sequence continues at coordinate 4,728 of DATNDF010000344.1, forward strand.
CGGAATCAGGAAACAATTGCTGCGCGATGAAACGATTAAGCGATGCGAGGTCGCGTCACTGCATAACGGTAGAGCACCCGTGCCGGCCAAAGAAACTGTGAACGATTGAATTTCATGCACACCCATACGGCCGCGCTCAAGTAACACATTCATCAAACATCCGGCTGTGTAAGGCGCAACTCATAGTAGATCAGGGGAGTGTTTCGATACGTAACCCGTCCCACTTCGGTGCAACCGCAGCGCGCGTAAAAGCGCCCCGCTCCGGCGTCGGCGTCATAGGCATCGAGGCGAATCGCATCCGCCGGCCAGGCTCGGGCGATCCTTGCGGCTTCTTCCAGGCAGCGTCGGCCAATTCCACGACGTTGTCTTGCCGGCGTCACCGCCATTGCGAGAAGATAAAGCGGTCTTTGGCACGGCGTGAAATAGCTCGTGTCGATCGCCCAGGGTTTTTTGGTCGCCAGCCGGAGCGTGGCAATTATCTCGTTGCCGCGCCACGCTACAAAAACCTGCGACGTGCGCATGGCGTAGAGGACGCCCTTTTCAGAAGATCTGGATGACCAGGGGCCGCGTCCGTGCAGGCCGGTCAGATGGTCGGCGATCGCGGTATGCAGCGCGGCGAGCGGGGCGGCGTCAGCGATTGTCGCGGGTTGAAGGTGAACACGCATTCGCCGGGCATCATCGCCCGGTCACCGACCCATTGATCTTTGCAGCAAGCTCTTTGGCCTCCGGCTCGCTGAAACTCCCGCTGATTTCCGCTCGCCCGCCGGGGATTTCGGTTCTGATTGATGGCGCGGAATACAGCCTGCCCTCGATGACTATCGCCAGGCGCCTGCCAACATTCTTGCGGGTCACTTCTGCAAATCGCTCTTTGCCCTCCGCGGTAAAGGCAATCTCGATCAGTGGATTTCCGTTGCGCTTATCCGCGATGACTTTGGCGGATTTCAACGCGGTCTGATCGAGCAAAACCTTCTTTTGGACGTAGAGCCGTTCCGGTTGGGCCGCGTCTCCACTCTTGTGAACCAGGACCATCTGCTCGGCGTCGCCGGACGGCGCGTCGAGCGCAAGACGCAGTTGGAAGATTGGCCGGACAGGTGAATTGGCGGCGAGGGCGGCCAATGCGACGACGCAGGTGAACAGCAGCCGGACGAGTGTTTTCATGGTGACGACAGCATGGCACGCAGGTCGGAAACTGACAAAACAGAAAGTCGGGGCTTTCTGACCGTCGCAGGAAACGACGCCGGAGCGGTTTATTCCGTACATTTTGCGCGGCCGGTTGTTTCGCCACGCTCTGCGAGTATCAGCCCTCAGGGAAATTGCTGGGCGATGGAACGATTGGCGATTCGATGTCGCGTGACTGCATAACGGTAGAGCACCCGCGCCGGCCAAAGAAACTGTGAACGATTGTATTTCATGCGTATCCGCACCGCCGCGAGCATGATCTCCTCGTAGGACCGCTTCAAGGGAACCCAGGCAAAGCCGAATTTCCGCGTCAAATGCGCCTCGCCTTCGAGGTGCCGCCGCCACGTTTCTTCCGCGGAAACATTGGGAAAACTCTGGGCATAGGCGCCCGGACGCGGAAAGAGACCGAGACTCCCGCTGCTGCTGGTGTCCAGTACGGTCAGATCCTCCAGATAACTCTCGACAGAAAACGTGATCCGCTGGTGAAACATGAAGGAGAAGAATCGCGGCAGATTTCCCTGTTGAAACACCGCGACCTGAATGTTGCCAAACTGGAAACAGGTCCGAAATTCCAAACCGACGGAGGCGAGCCAGTCTTTGTGATGGGAAATCATTTCCCGCTGTTGAGCAGTCAGGCCGCCCGCGACCGGAAGGAGCATTTTCTCCGGCTCGCTCATCTTCCGGCCCAGCAGATAGATCTGTCCCAATATTGCCGCGGGCGCGGCGGCGATCCAGAGCAGCGGCGTGTAGTCCATGGCGTCAATGCAGCCGAACCAGGCGCCAGGCCCAAAGACAGAGGACGGTCGTGGCAATCGCGAGGAGAAAGAACGGAGGGTTTGTCGCGAGATGCCGGTCTTCCGCGAAGACGCGCCAGATATGCATCCGAAGAACGCGAGCGATTTGGCTGATCCCGGGGCGCAAAGCAGTGTGACACCGGATCCGCCGAGCGACAGCAGAGTCCCCGTAACCGCTGGCTGTCACGCCGCTCACAACGGAAACAAGCCGCCGTGTCTTCATGAATTGTCGCAGTCGTTTAAGGCCATCGATTCCAGGCACGCCCCGCGAAGAATTCACCGATTGGTGCCCGCCGCCCGAGAATATCGGAGCGAATCCGGAAACTCAATGGTCATGGCGAGTTTCTCAAAAGCTATTGCGGGCCATTGATGGGTTGCGCGTCACCCGGAGCATTCTGGACATTGTGCATCTCGCGCTTGTCCAACTCATCGAATCTTTGCAAATAGACCCGTGCCATGTTGCGGGCGCCCGAATGCGTGTCGCCAAGGATCGTCTGAAGCATCGGTCTCACCCGGTCGCGAAATTCCTTTTCATCGTCGAGTTTGCTCACGACGTAACCGACGACATCCTCGGCGTCGGTCCAGCCGGTCGTGGGATTGGCGGGGGCTCCTTTCGCCAGCGCATTCGCAACGGATGCCA
>DATNDF010000345.1 GCA_035607015.1 Candidatus Angelobacter sp.
TGTAAAACTGCCGACTGCGCTGAGCACCTTGCGAAACTCACCGGGCCGTTCCCAGGCGACGGTCCATGCACAGATCGCGCCGGAACTGATGCCGGCAATCGCGCGGCCTTCCGGATCTTTGGTCAGGTTGTATTTTTTCCCGACCGCAGGCAGGATTTCTTCGAGCAGAAAGCGCGCGTACTGATCGCCCAGTGAATCGTACTCGAAGCTGCGGTTGCTGCGCGCCTTCTTGCCCGGCTCGGCCGGCTGGACTTCGCCCGGGTTGATGAAGATGCCGATGGTGACCGGCATTTCCTTTTTGGCGATGAGATTGTCGAACACGGTCGGCACGCGCCACTGGCCGTTGGTTCCGTTGTTGACGTAACCGCCGCCGTCCTGAAAAACCATCACGCACGCCGGCCTGGCCGGATCGTATTGCTTCGGCACGTAAACCCACCAGTCCCGGTGCGTGCCGGGAAAGACGGTGCTATTGGTCCATGGCGGCATTTTGATCACTTCCCCGCGCGGCACCCCTTCCTGCGGCATTGAATCGCGGCCCAGGACGTAATTGTTGAGCCTGGCGGCAGCAGCAGTCACCTGACCCGTTTTGACGGCGGTAGCCGCCGTCGGCGCTGGAGGAGGTTTGGTGTTGCAGCCAACCGCGCTAAGAACAATCAGGGCAATTGGGAGGAAGGAAAACGGGCCCAAGGAACTTTTCATGCGCGCCCATTTTCGGGCATCCAGCCGCCCCTGTCAAAGTTGAACCATTCCACTGTTTGGCCGGATTCCAATTCATCGCAAAAAAACAACCCGAGCCAGGACCGTGATCACATCATGGTTTTTTCACAGATGGCAATTCGTGTCAGCGCGGTTCCCAGGATGAAACGCGTCGAAGCCTAATTCACAATAATCGCCGGGGTCTTCGTCTATTCTGCTCGCAATCCTGTTTCTTGCCGACAAAGACATCTGGAAGCAGGTGTCACCTTATTTGAGCTTCACCTGGTCCAACGAAAGGTAGCCGGGCGCGGCTGTCAATTCGACGATCAAACGATTTCCTTCGACCCGCAGTTTCCGCTTCTCGCCGCCACTCCCGACACAGGTGATCGTGGTTGCGGTGGTCGGCATCAATCCAAGCGTCACATTGTGGGCCTCGCCAACCGTCCAGACTGCGAGTTTGGTTTCACCGTTGGCATTCATCAGGACCAGCACGAAATCCTTTTCGTTCCCCGTGTCGTGCCGGCGGGCGATGCGATAACCGGACAGTTCGCGGGTCAGGGTTTGAATCGCAGTGTAAGCGGGCTTGGGTTTCAGGTTGTAAATGACGGTGCCGAAATTGTGTTCGTTCTCGTTCGGGTCTTCGCCGTCGTTCTTCCAGTCGTACCAGATCGAGATGGGTACGCCGTTGAGCAAATTGGACAGTTGTTGCCGCGCGATGAAGGCGGCCTGTATTTCCGGCGACACGCCCTTTGTGTTGGATGAGTAGCCCCATTCACCACTGATGATGGGGATTTTTTTCCCTGCTTCGTCCGGTGCGTAACGCTCGATCAGGCCGCGAAGTCGCTGATAGTCGGCCGTCGCGGTCTCCGGCGGTCTCTCTTTGGAGCGATAGGGATGAACGCTGACGCCGTCGAGGTATTCAAGCACCCCGGATTTCAGAAAGCGGTCGAGGAACTCCCACGGAAACGTCGAAGTTGCCGGTGCGACAATGGTGGCTTGAGGGTCGGCCGCACGAACCGCTTTGCAGGTCGCTAGCGCCAGAGCAGTGTACTGCCCGGCGTCGGGTTTCGGCTTCCAGAATGAAATGTTCGGTTCGTTCCAGATTTCCCAAACCACGTGCCGTCCGTGAAAATGTTGCGCCGCGGCTGCGGCCCAGCGCGCGAACGCGGCAACGCTTTGCGGATGTTGCGGCGAGGCGGTATCGCGATGTTCCGCGCCGCTGATCGGGTTCTTTCCGGTGACCGTCTCCTCGTAAAGCGGATTCGAGTAGTCGAGGATGTAGTAAGGCCGGATGCCGCGCTTCTCCAGGCTGGCGGTCAACTCCTCGTATTCCGACCACTCGTATTCTCCTTTCTTCCGTTCGATGGCCGCCCAGCCAAAATCCATGCGGATAAACCTGAATCCGGCCGCGGCGATCATATCGAGGTCGCGTTCGTGCCCGCGCGTGAAATGGATGTTGACGCCGACGCCGGCGGGCAACACCGGTCCGGGCAATTCAGCGGGCAGGGCCCTCCAGGGAATGGCGGCAGCGAGAAATAGCGATCTGATGGTCATGGCGATCCGAGTTTACGGCTCCGCGGTCATGCCCGTCCAAGTAAAATTCCACCCGCGTCACACGCTTGTAACAGTCTTGTCACTGCCGCGTCATTGTGTGAACCTGTCCGGGATGGTAACCAAAGCCCGCGTGATGCCGAAAATACTCGTGGTGGACGATGAGCCGGATGCGGTCGAACTTGTCGAGTTCAACCTGAAGGGCGCGGGATATGAAGTGGTAACCGCCGGCGACGGCGACGAGGCGTTGAAGAAAACACGCGCCGCGGCGCCGGACCTGATCGTGCTGGACCTCATGATTCCCGAGGTGGACGGACTGGAGGTCTGCAAGATTCTTCGGCGGGACCCGGCGACCTCTGCCATTCCCATCATCATGCTGACCGCGAAGGCGGCGGAAATAGACCGCGTGCTGGGCCTTGAACTCGGGGCCGACGATTACGTCACCAAACCATTCAGCCCGCGCGAACTGATCCTGCGCGTAAAGAACCTGCTGAAAGGCGGGCGCAGTGAAGAGGACAAGAAAGACCGTTACCAAATCGGGGATTTGCTCATCGACGTTCCGCGGCACCTCGTTAGCGTTCAAGGCCGGCGCGTGGACCTCACAGCGACGGAATTCAAGCTGTTGACCGTGTTGGCCCAGCGCCGCGGGCGCGTGCAGTCACGCGAGCAGCTCCTCCAGGATGTCTGGCAGTACGACAACCTCATTGATACCCGCACCGTGGACACCCACATGCGCCGCCTGCGGGAAAAGCTGGGCCGGGCTTCCCGGTATCTCGACACAGTCCGCGGCGTGGGTTACCGGTTCGTCGAGAACTGACCGCCGGATTTAGCGGTTCCACATTTTGACGATTTCGCGTGTAATGCGCGCTGTGCCGCCAAAGCGTTGAGCCGTCAAAAGCATGGAAAGCATCTGGCCCGCCCTGACCCTTGCCGCCTGCCTTGGGCTGGCAGCGCTCCATTTTTTGTGGCGGCGGCGGTTTAACAGGGCGCGCGAACAGCTCCGGGAACAAACAGAGCGGAACAGCCGGGCCCGGGAGCATCAGCAGGCCGCGCTCGCCCAGGCCGAGGCCCAGCAACAGGCGATCTTCAACAGCATGGTCGAAGGCGTTTTGCTGCTCGACGCCGACGAACGCGTACGACTTGTCAACCAGGCGCTCGAGCACCTCTTTGCCCTGACGAACGACATCCGCGGCCGCACGATGATGGAGGCGCTGCGTCTGCACGAACTGCAGGAGCTGGTCAATCGCGTCCGCACGGAGGGCCAGGTGCTCGGACTCGAGCTGGCGCTGCCGGGCCTCGACAACCGTTGCTTGCAGGTCAATGCCACCGCGCTGCTGGATCGCAACGGAAAACAGCAGGGGATCATTCTCGTCTTTCACGATCTCACCCGGCTCAAGCAGCTCGAGAACACTCGCCAGGAATTCGTCGCCAACGTCAGCCACGAACTCCGCACCCCGCTTTCGATGATCAAGGGCTACGTCGAGACGCTCGCCAATGGCGCCAAGGACGATCCCAAAGTCACGGCGCGCTTCCTGCAAACGATCGAAAAACACGCGGACCGGCTCACTTATCTGATCGAAGACCTGCTGACCATCTCGCGGTTGGAGTCCGGCCAGATCGTGATGAACGTGCAGACGGTCGAACTGAAGGGCGTTGCAGGCGAAGTCTTGAATGATCTGCGGACACGCGCGGCCGAAAGGGATGTTGTACTGGAGGACGATGTTCCGGCGGGATTGACGGTGAAGGCCGATGCCGAGCGCCTTCAGCAGGTGCTGTTCAATCTCGTGGACAACGCCATCAAGTACGGCAGGCCGCAAGGGCAGGTCAGAATCGAGTCGCGGCCTTTGGACCAACAAATGATCAAGGTTTCTGTCCGTGACGATGGGCCGGGCATTCCACCCGATTCTCTTGAGCGCGTGTTCGAGCGCTTCTACCGCGTGGACAAGGCCCGCTCGCGGGAACAAGGCGGCACGGGCCTGGGTCTGTCGATCGTCAAACACATCGTGCAATCGCACGGCGGCGAGGTCTGGGTTGAAAGTGAATTAGGAAAGGGAACAACCTTCTTTTTCACGCTGCCCGCGGCGTGATGACGACCGGACAGGCCGGTCAAACCGTGCAGCAGACTCTGGACGGATTCCGAGTTCGAGGTCCGTTAGACAAATTGTCCGGCCACGCGCGTCTGTTTGTGGACGAATGTCGCCATCCGATTCTCTCGCCGGTCTTTACGATGACCATGCTCAATCACTGTTCGCCTTTCTGTTGAATCTGATGCGCAACGAGGCGGACACACGAGATCTGTTGCAGGAGGTTTTTGTAAAGCTGGCCGGCCGGCCGACACTTTTGAGCGGTGTCCGCGACACGAGAGCGTTCCTTCTCCGACTTACGCACAATCTCGCGGTGGATTCAATGCGTCGAAGCGCCACGCGCGAAAGGAACCATGAACAACTCGCCGCGGAATCCATCACGCTATTTGCCTCCAGTGGCGATCCGGACCAGCGAGACTTTGGCATTGCACTGGCCGATGCTCTGGGCGCGCTGCCGCCGGAGCAACGCGCGGTGATTCACCTGAAGCTTTGGGAAGGCCTGACTTTCGAGCAGATCGCCGGAACGCTCGAAATACCGATGAACACGGCGGCGAGCCGCTATCGCTATGGGCTAGACAAATTGCGCGAGCGGCTGCGTCCACTCTATGACGAGATCAAATGAAGCCGGACGATTTGGAAAAACAACTGGAGCGCCAGCCATTACGGCAGATCCCGGCTGAGTGGCGGGACGGAATCCTTGGCGCGGCGCGGTGTGAAACCGGGCCTGGATGTTCAACCTTCAAACCACGACCGGTTCCCGGGTGGCGCGAGTTGTTCTGGCCCTGCCCGCAGGCGTGGGCGGGATTGGCGGCGGCGTGGCTGCTGATTCTCGTGCTCAACGTGGTAACGCGCGGGCCGGCGCAAATCGCGAAGACCTCGAAAGCG
>DATNDF010000346.1 GCA_035607015.1 Candidatus Angelobacter sp.
AGACCAACGGCAACCATAATGCGCCTGAACCCGGCTTTGGACACGGAGGCATCGTGATTGTGGGCGGCCCGTCCAGCCATACTCTTGTCAGCGGCAACTGGTGCCATCACAACAACGGCGGCGGCATTGTCTTTCGCGGCGACGTGGCGTCCAAGGGCGCACGCTGGCGCACGCAACACTGGATAATTCAGCAAAACCGCCTCGAGGAAAACCGCTGGGGAATCTGGGGCCGCTGGGGCGACGATATCTGGATCGCAAACAACAGCATCACGAACAACACGGAAGCAAACTACTTCGCCGACGTGACCAATCTCCGAGCAGACGCGGCCGATTTCCTCGCAACACGCCAGCCGAGTGCGGACCTGCTCGGTCCCGCCGTCGGCGTCGTCGGTGAAACGCTCAATTTCGACGCAAGTGCGAGCCGCGACCCCGGAGGCCGGACACTCCACTTCCATTGGACGGTCGGCGACTTAACTGGCGACCACCCGATCTTCAAACACACTTTCGTCAGGCCCGGTTTTTACCGGCTTGGATTGACGGTTGACAATGGCGCGCTGGCGGATCTCGCGTGGCGGGACCTGATCGTGACCGCACCGGTGAAGGAGGAGATCGGCACGGAAGGCCAGGCTGCGCAATGGGGCTTCGAGCTCGAAGGCAACAATGACGGACGCGGAAAGATGCGCTTCGTCCAGGACGCGGATTCCATCGTTGGCAAGTCGTCACTGCGCTTCACGCCCGATCCGTATCCGGGCATGTACGCCACCGCGATTTTCCCCGGCGCGCGCGATGCGAAATGGGATTTTTCGGCAAAAACAAAAATCCGATTCTGGATCAAGGCGGTGAACCCGAACCTTTCCGGCTTTCAGAATCCCGGGCCGGTGCTCTGGCTCTATTGCAAGGACGGTTCAGTGAAGATCGAACCGTCCAAGGGAAGAAACCTGTTCGGCGACCTTCCGTTCAGCGAGGCGCGCTGGACGTGGATGCCCGTGGAAGTACCGCTGGCCGGCGACGCGGACTGGACGCGCACGGATTCGGGAAGAATCGATTTGAGGCTTGTCACCGGAATCGGTCTTTCGCTTGATTCCTGGGACGCCGAACCGTTCACCATCTGGCTGGACGGATTGAGCGTTGATTGACGTGTTCGATTTCCCCTTTGTTCGGTCGGCCACTTCCCGAAGACGGTTGCATTCTCCAATTCCTTTCCAATGCAGGGACTGTTATCCTCCGTTCATGTTCACCCGCCTTCCATTCGCGTTGTTTGCGCTTTGCATCGCTGGCATCTCGCCCCGGAGCGCGGAATCTGCAAATGCTGCGACCTCGAGGCCGGCCGCGTTGCAGATTGCCACATTCGACATCGATGCCACACCGCCGATTGGTTCGATGATGGCCTACGATCCGGTAACCAATCGCTGGGATCTCGGACTGAGGGCGCGCGGCATCGTATTACTCGGCGCCGGTGAGCCGATCGTGCTTTGTGCGGTGGATTGGATCGGCATAGCCAACGAGGGACAGGACGCCTTCAAAGAGACTCTGGCTCGTGGGGCGCACACGACTCCCCATCGAGTAGCTGTTCACACCTTGCACCAGCACGACGCCCCCGATTGTGATTTTTCGGCAGAGCGCATCCTTAAAGCGGCAGGGCTTGATCCGCGGCAGTACGAAGGCGGGTTCCAACGCCGGATTCTCACCAATCTGGAAACGGCGGTGCGGGAATCCGTGTCGCGGGCGGAGCCGGTCACTGACCTCGGTCTGGGTGAGGCCCGGGTCGAAAAAGTTGCATCGAACCGCCGCATTCTGGGGGCGGATGGCAAGGTCCGCGCGGTTCGTTGGACGGCCACCACGGACCCGCAGGTTCGCGCCGAACCGGAAGGCACGATTGACCCCGTTGTGTCACTCGTGAGTTTTTGGAATGGAGAACGGCCCGTGGCCGTGCTGAGTTACTACGCGACTCATCCCCAGAGTTATTACCGCACCGGAATTCCAAATCCGGATTTCCCCGGAGTCGCGCGTTTCTTCCGCCAGTTGGCAGTCCCGGCGGCTTTGCATGTTCATTTCAACGGCGCAGGAGGCAACATTGGCGCGGGCAAATATAACGACGGTTCTCCAACGAATCGTCTCGTGCTTGCCGAACGGCTAGCCGGCGGGATGCGCCGCGCCTGGGAGAGCACCAAACGCCGGCCCATCTCGGCTGCAGACGTAAGCTGGACGGTCGAGCCCGTATCCATCTCTCCTGCGAAACATCTCAGCATTGAAACACTGGAAACACAATTGAAGGACCGGGATCCGGACTTTCTCGCGCAGGGCGGCGCGTCGCGCCTTGCCTGGTTGCGGCGTTGCCGGGCGAAGCGCCAGATTGATGTTGGCTGTCTCGCGTTGGGCAACGCGCGAATTCTGTACCTTCCGGGCGAACTTTTCGTGGAATACCAACTGGCCGCCAAAGCCGAACGGCCCGGCCGGTTCGTCGCCGTTGCCGCCTATGGAGATTACGCGCCCTGGTATATCGGCACTGCCGTCGCCTACAAAGAAGGCGGTTACGAAACAAGTCCGACGGCTTCAAACGTTGGCCCCGAGGCTGAAGGCGTCCTCCTGTCAGCAATCCGCAAACTGCTCCGGCCCCAACCATGAGTCGAGAGTCCGACTTCTGACGATGGCACCGCGGTTCTCAGTGTGTGGATGCCGCCATCCCGGCCTCCTGTTGAATGCGCCGGCGTTCGGCCATGGATTCCTGAAATACGTGCTCCAGCCGTTCCTCGCTCAATTGCGTGAGCAGCGCCGCCGCGTCCTTCGATTCTCCGTGTTCGACCGCGCGCGACAGCACCTCCGCCTTCGTGGCCCCTCTTTTCTTTCCGAGGAACGGTTTGATGATGAGATAAATCACGTCGCGCGCCGGCATGTAACGCAGGAAACGCCGCAGCAGTTTGAAGGTCTGCACCGGATAATGGAGCAGCTTGTAGATGAACAGATGACGCAATCCCGCCCGGCGCGTGTCGTTGATCAGTTCCCCTTGCAGACAGGTCGGATCAATTGCCGAGCACTTGAAATACTTGTACCAATCGGTCGCCTCGTTGAGCAGGCCGCGTTTCACAAACTCCTGCCACAACGGCGTGCCGCGATAAACGCAAAGCCGGTTGAACCCGAACGTGTCCAGCGGAAGCCTTGCCGCGAAGTCAAAGGTCGCCTTCATGTCCTCGACCGTTTCCCCCGGAATGCCAACCACGAAAAATCCATGGACGATTTCGATGCCCGATTTCTTGGCGTTTCGTATCGCGGTCTCCATTTCCTCCAGCGTCTGCTCCTTTCTCAACCGGTCGAGCATCTTCTGGCTCCCGCTTTCAAGCCCGAACATCAGCGTGCGACAATGGGATTTGGCCATCGCCGGGAACAAATGCTGGGCGACGGAATCCACGCGGCCCTCGCAGCCCCATTGAATCGTGTTGCCCTGCTCGACAAGGCCGTTGCAGATCGCTTCGATCCGTTTCGGTTGCAGAAGGAAGTGGTCGTCCACAAAATACACGGCGCCATACCCCTGCTCCTGCAATTGCTTGAACTCGGCCAGGACATGCTGAGGACTCCGCGAACGCCACTTGCCCTCGTTGAAAATCGGAATGTCGCAGAACACGCATGTCCACGGACAGCCGCGCGAGGTCTGCATCGTCGTGAACCGGTCCAGCGACAGCACCGCAGGAACATCCAGCGGCATGGACTCAACGAAATCCAGAGGCAGGCTTTCGCGGTCCGGAAATGGCCATTGGTCAAGATTGCGATCCGGTTTGCGGTTCGGATTTTCCACGATCTTCCCGTCCTTCATCCAGGTCACGCTCTCGACCGGCGTCGGGTCATCCAGGTGGTTCAAAAGATCGAGGAGCAATTGCTCGCCATCCCCGCGACAGACGAAGTCCACCTCCGGGCATTGCAGCTTGACGAGCGGGGCATTAAGACTGGCGAACACGCCGCCGAACGCCAGTTTCACCTTGCTGTTCGTGGCGCGGATCGTGCGGGCGAGAATTTTCGCGTACGGATAACTGGTCGTGCTCAGAAAACTCAACCCCACGAGGGCCGGCTGCCTTTTATTGATCTCGTCTATGATGACTTCATTGGGTGTGTCGGGATTCGCCTGGTCGAACATCACGCATTCGTGGCCCGCGCGTTTCAACACCGCCGACAGCGACATGATGCCGATCGGCGGGAAGCCCATCACCCGTATGCGCCCGTTCTTTGCGCGGGTCTTGGAGGGAAGGGCGTAGAATTGCGGGTCACGGACATGGATAAGGAATACCAGCATAAGTAGCGACGTTCCGCCCCCGGCGTTTCAATGTCAAAGCTAATATTGGCCCGAGCTCGTCACTCCACCAACGCCGAGAACCAAAGTGTGACCCCGCGCGCTTCGCGCACACATCCTCCGCCCCGGTCAGGCCGTCCACAAGGATTTGAGGCTCTTCCGAAGCGCCGGAAAGGAAGGGGCGCGTGCCGGAAACGCAGAAGCGGATCACGCGCCCCGCTTTGCCGGCGCGAGTTGCAGCTTGATCGTTTTGATTTCAAACGGGTGCAAGTCAAACTGCACCGTGTCGTTGCGAACCTTCAGCGCTCTGCCGGGATCTTCCATCAGGTTCACTTCACGGGCGGAGATGACTCTGGCGTTCAGTTTGATCTTCGTTCCCGGCGCACTCTGGCCGCTCGCTTCATAGACCCGCAAAACCTTGCCGCGATCGCTTCCCGATTCGAAGGCGGTCAGCACCACATTGGGATCGGGGATTTCCAACAAGCCCCAACGACCGGGCAGCGGCCCGACGTGGGCCGTGGTTTTGCGGACCATCAGGGGATGATTGAACTCCATGCCCTCGCGCCACGCTCCGGCCTGGCGCCAGTCGCCCGTATGGGGAACGATCGCATAATGAAACGTAAGTTCCTTTCCCAATTCAAATCCGGTCTCCGAACTCATGCCCGGTTCGTATCCGCCTCCAAAGCCGTACGCGCCTAGATTATGCGATCGCATCAGCGAAAGCATCAGCGTGCCGTCGGAAGTGACGAGGTTTCCGGGCAGCCCGGCATTGAGCAGCGTGACACCGTGCTGCCCGTCACTGTAATCCACCCAGTTCTGCGCCGGAAATTCGATACCGATGGGCCGTTCGACGGAACCGAATGGAATTTCCTGGACGTTCCGACCGTGTTGAATCGCGGTCGGGAAAAGAGCCTGGTAGCGGACGTATTTTTCGTGGTTGACGAGTTGCGTTTGTACGTCAACCCGCCGCAAGCCGGTGTACAGTCTGACGCGGGTCGCAAAACTGCCGTTGGCGAACGCGTGCGAAACGGAGAACTCCGAGAACACGGGCCCGCGACGAACCGTCCCGTTTGTCCCGCTGAACCCGCTGCTGAATTGCGCCTCGCCGGGCTTTGGCGTTGCCTGCTGATTGGTCATCGCGATAAAGCTGCCGCCGTCAAGCCCACGATACAGTTCCCACAAATCTCCCTTGTCCTGTTGACGCGATACAACGTTCGCCGAAGCGGCCAGCGCCTCCCACCGGCTCGATTTGTCGAACAGGCTGGTCAATTCACCCGTGGCCGGGCTGAAAGAAGCGCGGCAGAATTCATTCTCGATGGCGTTGGTGCCCGACGTCCCGCTGTCGCTCTCGGAAGAGATGTTCGTTTTCCAGGATGCGATCGCGTGATAGGTTGAATAACCAAGCGCCGGAACTTCCCGAGCCAGGAAAGCAATTCTCGCGCGTTTCAATCCGGCGTCGTCGTAGCGGTCTGCGTGCAGAAGTTGAATGGGCACATTTTTTCCGTCGATCCCTCGCAAGTCGATGCCGGTGATTCCTGTCCCGGCAAATCCGACCTCCACTTCGGCGACGTCCGAGCGTGGCCAGCCCAGCGGGTTGAATACAACGATCGGAACGCCCTCGCCACGGGTATCGATGCGAGCCGCGATGCTTTCCCACCGGGTGTTGATGACTTCGTCCACAAGACGTTTTGAAAACTCGTAACCGCGCACGGTGTCCTCGTACACCGTGTCCGTCATGACGCCGGAAGCGAGATCGTGCGTCTGATTGAACAGCACCGGCTCCCAGGCGCTCCAGATTGCCGCGTTGTCGGGGGGCGTCCCCAGCCAGTCCGCCAACGCGTTCAGTTTTTCCGCCGTCAACAGAAACTGCTCCAGTTCCCGGGTTCGCTGTTTCAGTTCGATCCGGCTGCTGTAGGTCCCTTGAAAAATGGGATCGAAATCGCCGCGGATGACTGGCGCGTTGGAGCGTCGCGCGACCACCTTTTCGAAATCCGCCGGCACCGAGTAGCGAATTCTGAACGGTGCGTTCGTCTGGCGATTGAACTGCTCGATCAACGGCGGCACGTACGTTTCCGGCTCCGACACGTCCACGCCCGCGAGCCCGGCCCGTTCCGTGCCCCGCGCGTGCGGGTTCAACGAATCGAACCGCTCCCGAAAAAACCTTGTGAACCCCGTCAGATCGCGCGGCGGCCCATAAAACAGGCCGTAAAAACCCGGAAGCCAGAAGGCGGGAATCTCGGTGCCGTCGATTCCCTGCCAGTGGAATTCGGAAGGGAGCTGATTATCCGGCACTCCGCGGCAAAACCAGAACGACCTGTAGCCCGCCAGCTTGAGTATCTGGGGCATCTGCGGATGATGGCCGAACGTATCAAGAAACCAGCCCGTTGTCACATCCACGCCAAGCTTCTCGCGGCAGTATCGTTTGCCGTACTGGACCTGTCGCACGAACAGTTCGCCTCCCGGTTTCACATCGTCGGGCATCACGTCCATTCCACCGACGATCTCGAGTCTTCCCTCGGCGATGAATTTGCGGACCGCCGCTTCCTCCTCTGGATACCGCTCCAGAAAGGGTTTGATGTAGGCGACCTGGTCCAGCGCAAACTTGTATTCCGGGTACGTCTTTAGCAGACGCACCGCCGTCAAAATGTTTGGCAGGCCCATCTCCAGATATCCTTCCCGCGTCTTGAACACCGCTCCCTCCCAGTGCGTGTGAGGAATGTAGTAAAGCGTCTGCATCGGCGCGGACGACGGAGACTGGGCGAGAATTGGTGGGCCGAGAAACACGAGTGCGCTCAGTTGAAGCCAGGTTGCGAACGAGCGCGCGATCATGATTGGGTCTTTCATCGTGCGATGCGGTTGATTTGGCCGGTGCGGATTCAACCGCATCAGAGCGCGGGAACCAAGACCAAATCGCAGCGGACGATTTCTGCGCCGGGACGATGCGGGGAAATTCCTGGCACACGTCGCGCCACGCCGAATCCGGAGCATTGAGCGCGCGCCCGGTGCTCTGTCCGATCCGATTCACCCTTGACGTGCCTGCAATCGTTGCCGCTACTTGCCACATGCGCGCGCAATGCCACAAACGGCTCCGGTGGCTTCACGCCATGGCCTGCGTTCTGATCCTGCCGTCAGGGTTCCTCATCGGCGCCGGATCGGAGTTCGCCAACGCGCGCAGGCCGTCCAACGACGCCGAACTCCGTTTCTGGCTGGAAAACATGGTCTGGCACCATCGTTTCAGTGTTGAGGAAATTCGCGCAGCCACGAGTCTGTCGGATTCGGAAATCCGCGCCGCGCTCGAACGTTTCAATATCACGCCGGCCAACCGCCCTTCCCGCCGGCCCGACGCCCCGTTGCTCGTGTTGCCCTATCCCGGTGGACGCCATCCACGCATCGGATTTCTGGACGGCGCCGTTGACCCGCAGCGCGAAACCAAGGTCAGTGTCTTCACGCCGTGGGACCCCGCGAGCTATGTTGTAGTGGACGTGCCCGAAGCCCTCTGGTCGAACCTCGGTCTGATTTACCTCGCGCACACGCACGTTCCCACCGTGTGGTCGAAACAGAATCTTGCCTTACAGAGCCTCGAATGGAACCGCCGCGTGGACGGCACCTTTGATTTCGAACGCGTGCTGCCCGATGGAATTGCTTTCGGAACGCGCGTCCGGCCCGGCGCCGACGGTGTGCGCATGGAAATGTGGCTCAGAAACGGCACCCGTGAAACGCTGAGCGATTTGCGCGTGCAGAATTGCGTCATGCTCAAGGGCGCGGCCGGCTTCAACGCGCAGACAAACGCGAACAAGATATTGTCCAATCCGTACGTTGCCTGCCGCTCGGATGACGGCAGTCGCTGGATCATCACGGCCTGGGAACCGTGCCATCACCCGTGGGCAAACGCCCCCGTCCCCTGCCTGCATTCGGATCCCAAATTTCCCGACTGCGCGCCCGGCGAAACGAAACGGTTGCGGGGCTGGCTTTCTTTTTACCAGGGCGGCGATGTGCAGGCGGAATTTCGCCGTCTCGACGCCACGGGCTGGCGGGGCGACACCGAACCCGCCGCCCGGCGCATTGCGCCGTTCTTCCACCCGCCCGCCGCGCTCGCGGAGGACTTCGGCCGTTATCGCACACTGCTGGAGTTTGACGATGGCAGGCCCGTGCGGACGGCGGAGGACTGGGCGGCGCGTCGCCGCGAAATCCTCGCGTACTGGCACCGGTTGATGGGGGCGTGGCCCGCCCTGCTGGAGCGGCCGCGCATGGAATGGCTCGCGGAGACGCATCGCGAGAACTTCACCCAGCACAGGGTCCGCGTCGAAATCGCGCGCGGAAAGATGGCCGACGCCTACCTGCTGGTGCCGGACGGAACCGGTCCGTTTCCCGCGGTGCTCGTGCCTTATTACGAGCCGGAGTCGGGCATCGGCCGGGGCCCGGCCGATCTGCACGACTTCGGATTGCAGCTCACGCGCCGCGGATTTGTCACATTAAGCATTGGCTCGCCCGGCGGCGACGCCCGCAAACCGGATACGGGAGAAGCCTCCTGCCAGCCGCTTTCCTTCCTCGCTTACGTCGCCGCGAATTGCGCCAACGCCCTCGCCGGTCTTCGACAGGTGGACGCGCGCCGGATCGGCGTCGTCGGCCATTCCTACGGCGGTAAATGGGCGATGTTCGCCGCGTGTCTCAATGAAAAATTCGCCTGCGGCGTCTGGTCCGATCCGGGCGTCGTGTTCGACGAAGCACGCCCCAACGTCAACTACTGGGAACCGTGGTATCTCGGTCGGGGCGAAACCCGTGCGCGGAAGCCCGGCATGATCACGCCCGACAACCCGCGCACCGGCGCCTACGAACGCCTTGTCACCAGCGGCCATGACCTGCACGAGTTGCTCGCGCTGATGGCGCCGCGGCCCTTTCTCGTCTCCGGCGGATCGGAGGACACGCCGGAACGGTGGCGCGCGCTGAACCGGATCGTGGAGGTGAACCGTCTGCTAGGCCGCACAAACCGGGTGGCCATGACCAACCGGTCCGGCCACCCACCCACCGAAGAATCTAACGAACAAATCTACGCTTTTTTCGAAACCTTCCTCGGAACTTCGGACGGCGGTGAAATCAATCCGTAGAAGATCCGACGCCTCACCGCGCTCCGCGACGCCGCCCGACCATGCCGCGCAACCTCGCCCGGGCGCGTCGCCCTTTCGGGCTTCCTCCGAAGGTGCCAAACTCGTCAAGGGTGGCAAAACTTCAATTGGACCCGGCTCACTCCGGATTTTCGGTCAACTTCATGCGCCCGGTTCGTCCCCGGCAGGCGGGATTTTCGCCGCACATTCTGCTTGCGGGCGGGCGATTCGATGCGAAACTGACGCCTGTTGGTTATCAAACAAACAAAATCGTTCGCCGAAAGGCCACAGACCGAAACTGAATGCCAAAACTTAAATTGACGGAGGCTCATTGAGCCACTTTCCTCCGCGTCGCTTCGCACCTCGGGAACCCCAGCATCGTAGAAACGGAAAGATTCGCGCCCGCGAAATCCGGGTTCTCGACGAAAACAAACAACAGCTCGGCGTCATGTCGCTCAGCGACGCCCTGCGCCTGGCCCAAAACAAGGGGCTGGATCTCATTGAAATCGCCCCCACCGCCACGCCGCCGGTGTGCCGCATCGTTGATTACGGCAAATTCCGTTACGAGGAATCCAAGAAGGCGAAGGAATCGCACGGCCGCCAGTCCGGCAGCAAGATGAAGGAGCTACAGATCAGCGCCGTGATTGATCCGCACGATTTCGGAGTGAAGCTCGCCCATGCCATCGAGTTCCTTTCCGACGACATCAAGGTGAGGGTCAAACTGCGGTTCAAAGGACGCCAGAAGGCCCACAAGGAAATCGGCTTCGACGTCATGAACCGGTTTGTGCTCGCGGCCGGCGCGTACGGCCATGCCGATTCGCCCCCCAAAATGCTCGGTGACCGGGACCTGAACGTCCTGCTCACTCCCCTGCCCCGCGACAAGCGACCGAAAAAAGCGGATGCTCCATCAGCAGCGGAACCGCCGAACGACCGGCCCGCTCCGCAGACTGGCGCGTCCGGCTGACCTGTCCGGCTCCCGCTTTCGATCCGGCGTGCCGAACAGCGCGGCGTTGTTTCCCGTGGCGCTTCGTACCACCCCGACGGACGAACCGGCGGTAAACGTTTACCATCCTTCGCGGCCGCCACGGCGCGATCCGCTCCGATTGCGGTCTGGAAATCGTTTCACTCTTCGGTATGAATTGCGCAACCCATGCCAGACGAAATTGATCCGATACTTGAAATGCCGGCCACACAGCCCGCGGGTAAGCGCAGAGCGGGCTGGCGTGCCGTTTTCGTCGGGGCCCTCGCCGCCTGGCTCGTCGCCACCACCGGTCTGGTTCTGGCCGTCGTATGGAAAAATCCCGTGCAACGCGCGGTGGTTGGCATGGGCTGGGGATTGATCATCTTGTGGATCGGTGTCTGCGGTCTGGCGATGTGGCGCTGGCGCGATCTCTGGTGCCGCATGGCCGCGCGCGTTCGCCTGCCCTGGATGCTCAAGTTTGTTTTGGGCTGCACGTCGCTGGCCCTCCTCGAGGAGGCGATCACCACTCTGATGACCAACTGCGCCCCGCTGTTCGGCGTCCGGACCGGCCAGGCCTACGCCACGGCGTCCGCGAATTACTTCGACGTCGTCCTTTATCACAGCGTTGTCATTTTTGTGCCGTTGTTCATCGGCTGGGCGGTGTTGCTTCGCTGGAGAAGATTCTCGCCGTTCGCCGCCTTTGTCCTTTTTGGTCTCACCGGCATCCTCTGTGAATCTCTTGCGTTCGGACCGCAGAGCCTCGGAATGTTCGCGCTGTGGATTTTTGTTTACGGATTGATGGTCTGGTTGCCGGCGCATTGGGCGCCACCCGAACGTCCCGCCCGTGAACCAGACTGGTGGGCCTACCCGCTCGCTGTCGTGCTGCCCTTCCTGTTTCTGCCCTCGCTGTTCGTGATCGCCCCGTGGCTCTGGCTGACGGCCAAACATCCACCGATCCATTTCCCGCCGATCGGCGGCGAATGACCTGAGGCCATGCGGGCTCGAACCGATCCGTTTGAAAACGGACGCGTTCGATTGCTTCCGCATCCCGCCTCTGCTCCGGCCCACGCGTGTTTCGACGGGCGGATGGCAAAGCGATTTATTGGAATACAGATTGCATCATCCCCACCATCGCCTACACTACCGTAGGTTTTAGACAACCAGCCGATTCCAGGGCATGGAATATCTTCAGTTGAATTCGTTTTCAGTGACGATTTGAAACCCGGC
>DATNDF010000347.1 GCA_035607015.1 Candidatus Angelobacter sp.
GGCGGCAACATCGCCACGAACGCCGGCGGTCCGCGATGCCTGAAATATGGTGTGACGCGCGATTACGTGCTCGGCGTCGAAGCAGTGCTGTCTGACTGCTCCGTCGTGCGTCTGGGCAGTCGCACGCACAAAAACAAAACAGGATTCGATCTTGCCCGCCTGTTTGTCGGATCGGAAGGGTTGTTGGGAATCGTGACCGAGGCAACGCTGAAACTGCTCCCGTTGCCGCCGTTTCGTGCATGTCTTGGCGTTGGATTCGCCTCCATGAGGAACGCCGCCCGGGCCATTCGAATGATTTTCGCCGCCGGCATTCTGCCGAGCGCGCTGGAGGTGGCGGACGCGTTCACGCTCGCAGCGGCGCGGAAACGAACGGGCAGCGGCCTTCTGTCAGGCTGCCGCGCTCACCTCATCGTCGAACTCGACGGCCAGAAACAGTCCGTCCGTTCCGAGTTGAGGCAGTTGGAACGAATCGTCCGGACCACGAGGCCGGTGTTCGTTCAGCGCGGCCTTGGTGCGCGGGAATGCGAGAGATTCTGGCAGCTGCGCCGCGAATTCTCCTATGCGCTGCGTGACACGGGATTGACCAAGCTCAACGAGGACATTGCCGTGCCCCGCGGTCGGCTTGAAGACCTGTTCCGCTTTGCGGAACGATTGCAAAAAAAGCATCGCCTCCCCGTGGCCTGCTTCGGCCACGCGGGCGACGGCAACATTCATGTCAACGTGATGCTCGACAAAATGCAGCCGGGCGCACTGCAACGAAGCGAGGCGGCGCTCGACGATTTGTTCAAACAGGTGCTCGCGTGGGGCGGAGTGATCACAGGTGAACACGGCATCGGGCTTGCCAAGAAACGCTGGTGGCCAGAAGCGGTGTCGAAGGAAGGCCGAGCGCTGCACCGCGCAATCAAACATGCCCTCGACCCCAGGGGGATCCTGAACCCGGGAAAGTTCGTTTAGCCCTGCCTCAGTCCGTGTTCTCGTTTCGGGAGGGGCGGCCGGGTTGGGCATTGTCCACGAGCACCACAAACTCGCCTTTCAAACCGCGTTTCTTTACAATCTCCAGAAGCTCCGCCGGTTTGCCGCGCAGAAACTCTTCGAATTTTTTCGTCAGCTCACGGGCGAGGACGATTTCGCGTGCGGCAAAGACCCCGGCCAGTTCGCGCAACAGCTTTTCGATCCGGTACGGGGATTCGTAAAACAGAAGTGTGCCTGAAACCGAGCTGAGGGACTCGATTTTGTTCCGCCGCTGACCGGATTTGTGCGGCAGAAAACCGATGAAGTGAAATTCGGTGGTTGGCAGACCGCTCGCGGTCAGCGCGCTGATCAATGCGCAGGCGCCGGGCACGGGTTCCACTCGATGGCCGGCGGCAAGCGCCGCTTTGACGACCCGTTCGCCGGGGTCGCTGATGCCCGGACTCCCGGCATCGGTGACCAGAGCGACCTTTTCGCCTCGGCTCAGTCTTTCGATGATCTCCTCGGCGCGCCTGGCTTCGTTGAACTGGAAGTAACTCAACAACGGTTGCGAGATCCCGAAATGACCCAGGAGTTGTCCGGTGTGGCGGGTGTCTTCGGCAGCGACGACGTCGCATTCCTTTAGCACACGCAATGCGCGCAGCGTGATGTCTTCGAGGTTGCCGATGGGTGTCGCCACCAGGTAGAGCGTTCCGGGCGTCAGCGGCGGCAGGGTCTTCCCGATGTTCACAGCACAAGCGTGGCGCAGGGGGTATCCTGCGAAGTGGATTCGACAAGGACATGATGCGCGCCGATCCTGAGGAGTGGTTCACTGATTGCGCGGTAAGCCAGTTCGGGGCGGTTGCAATCGCGACTGAGATGCCCGAGATACAGGTGGCGGAGTTCGGGCGAAACAATCTGAACCGCAACTTCGGCCGCGGCGGTGTTGGAGAGATGGCCGTGGCGGCTCAGAATGCGTTGCTTGATGCTCCACGGACGTTTCGTGTCCTCGTGCAACAGCTTCAGATCGTGGTTGGTTTCGAGCAGCAGGATGTTTGAGGCCCGGACGCGTTCGACAACAAGCTTCGTCGCGTGACCCAGGTCGGTCAGAAAACCAATATTCCCTCCGCTGGTCCGCAGTAGAAAACCGACGGGGTCGTGCGCGTCGTGGGGGACGGAGAAAGTATCAACGCTGACGTCGCCCACGTCGAATGTCGCGCCGGTCGCGAAAATACGGCAATCGAATTTTGCCTGGAACTCGCCTTCGACGGCTTCCTGGGTAAGCCGGTTGCAGTAGATGGGAATCTGCAGCTTCGCGCAGAGCATTCCCAGACCCTGGATGTGATCACTGTGCTCATGAGTGATCAGGATTCCGTGCAGAGATTCGGGAGTGCGGCCGATGGAGGCCAGGCGCTGGCGGATCTGGCGGCCACTGAAACCAGCGTCGATGAGCAGTCGTGTCTCATCGGTTTCCAGGTAAGCGCAATTGCCCGCCGAACCGCTGCCGAGAATGGTGAATCGCGCTGCCACGCGTCGACGTTAGGGGGGAGGAATTGTTGCGGCAACCCTTTTGCGTCGTTTGAGTCGACGCCCGAGAGCGCGCAGTTGGATTTGGGGATCTGGCTGGAATCGGGTTCTGGCACGGTTTCTGAAAAAGCAGACGCCATGCCGCAAAATGCTTGAGCTATCCGCGCGAGCCGTTATGATCTGGCCAATGGCCCAAGCCATGCATCTTTCACAACGGATGACCCTGTCGCAGGTGCTCGCACCGCAACTGCAGCAGTCCCTGGCGCTTTTGCAGGCCCCCACGCTCGAATTGAAGGCCATGGTGGAACAGGAACTTCAGCAGAATCCCGTGCTCGAAGAATCTGCGGAAACGGAAATGACGCAGGAGGAAAAGGAAAACCGAGAGGCCGAGGCCACCGTCACTGCCGTCGATCCGGCCGAACCTCCCGCCGACGTGACGTTCGACCCCGCGACCGAAAAGGCCAACAACGGGCCCGTGGACGATTTTCAGGCCGAATTCGAGCGGCTTACCCAGCTCGACCAGGAGTGGCGCGATCATTTTGCGCAAACCAACCTTCCGATGCGCCAGAGCCAGGAAGATGAGGAGAGACGACAGTTCATGTTTGATTCGCTCGTGGCCGGTACTTCGTTGCAGGAAAATCTGCTGGAACAGCTCCGGCTGTCGGATCTGACGGACGAGCAGCGGCAAATCGGCCAGATGATCATCGGAAGTATTGATGATTACGGCTATCTTCAGTCTGGTGTGGACGAACTGGCGTTCGCGACCAACATCCGGCCCGAAAAGATACTCGAGGTGTTGAAAGTCATCCAGACGTTCCATCCGCCGGGCGTTGGCGCGCGCGATTTGCGCGAATGCCTGATTTTGCAACTGGAACGCGACGGCAAGCAAAACACCCTCGAGTACCGCATTGTGGGTGAATTCATGGAAGCGCTGGGCAAGCGGCGCATCCCGGAGATCGCCCGCGGATTGGGCGTGGCTGTTGACGAAGTTCAAAAGGCCATGGCCCGCGTCGGCAACCTGGAGCCACGCCCGGGCCGGGCTTTCCTGCCCGACAACAATCAATACATTCTGCCCGAGGTCTTCGTGCAGAGGGTCGGCGACGACTTTGGCGTCACGACAAACAACGAGCATGTCCCGCACCTGCGCATCAGCAACACCTACAAAGACCTCATGGCGCAGCCGGAGAGTTCGCAGGAGGTCCGCGAATACATCCGGGAAAAAATTCGCGCCGGCAAATTTCTGATCAAGAGCCTTCACCAACGGCAGCAGACGATTCTTAACATCGCCCGGGAAATCGTGAAACGGCAGCGGGAGTTCATGGACAAAGGCGTGGCATTTCTCAAGCCGTTGACGATGGTCCAGGTGGCCGAGGTGGTCGGTGTGCATGAAACCACCGTGAGCCGGGCGGTCTCAGGCAAGTACATGGAAACGCCGCAGGGCATTTTCGAGATGAAGTATTTTTTCACCTCGGGCATCCAGACCGCCAGTGGGGTCGGAGTCTCGAACACCAGCGTGAAAGAGATGATCTCCGACATGATCAAGGTCGAGGAGACCTCCAAGCCGCTTTCGGACGAGGAAATCGTCAAATTGCTCGAACAAAAGGGAATCAAGATCGCCCGCCGCACGGTTGCCAAATACCGCTCGGAACTGAACATTCTTCCATCGCACTTGCGGAAGGTTTACTGATCACGCCCTTGTTCCGAACGGGATGCGACCCGGCTTGCCGCGGGTGAGCTGACGACAGTTTGGTCGTCGTTCCATCCTGGGCAGGATGCGGTCCAAGGGATTGCTTGGGGATTTTCCGCGTGACAATGCGGAACGCGCGCTTGTAGTTTATCCCGCCTCGACGACCCTATCGTCTAGCGGTTAGGACACCGCCCTTTCACGGCGGCGGCACGGGTTC
>DATNDF010000348.1 GCA_035607015.1 Candidatus Angelobacter sp.
ACAGCCAGAAAACACAGGTAACCAATCAGCAAAATAAAATGGATGGATCGCGCCCCCTGCCGGCTTCCGAAGATTTTTGGATAAAGCGGAAACCGATTATCCACGGCCGGCGACATCGCCATCCCGGTCAACATGGACAGCGGCGCCATGACGAAAACGACCGCGAAGTATGAAAGTTGTTGCAATGGATTGAATTGATAGAACCCGTTTGGTTCCACCGGCAGATGGAACGTGGCGTAATAGACAAAAGATTTCCACGAAGCCGGAATGATCTCCCATGAGGCCGGAACCAGCCGCTTCCATTGGTCGGTGAAGAAAAGCAACGCGAAAAAAATAAATCCGTTGAGAAGAAACAGATGAACCGATAGGAAATGCCAAGCTCGCGCCATCCCCACGGTGTGTCGGTATCCTGGCAAGGCCAGCCACGGAGAAATGTAGCGGGCGTCGTCCTTCGCCGTCCACAAGCGGTCACTCGGAACTTTCAGCGGTGTGAACCGGAGCCACTCCGAGTTCGGCGTGCAATGGCGATTCCAATAAAGTCGCGGGTGATCCATCAAAATGGAGAGTCCGCTGCGGACAAGGAGCATCAGAAAAAAGAAGTTCACAAAATGGGTCAGCCGCAACCACGCGGGGAAACCGTGCGGAGTTGGAGGATTTTCCAGATTGATCGGCGGCAGGAAATTCTCCTTTGGGAGCCCGGCGATCAGATACTGGCCCCACGCAATCGCGACGGGGGCAAGAACGACAACGGCAAACGCGAAGACGAACCGGGGATTTATCCAGACACGAAAACGGCGATCCGGTGGATAATGGATGGCTCGATGGACTTTGTCGAATGTCTGCATGAAGACCGGGTCTTAGGGTGAATCAGATTTCTTTGATTGACGTCGTCTCGAGCGTTTAGCCGATGGCTTCTTCGGATTACTGTGTGAAAACCCGGCCGGATAGGTGATCGTGGTGCCGCGGACTTTGGCGAAAGGAGTAAGCGTATGAACCTGGCGGCGAGTTGGGCTCAGGATGTCCTCGGTGCGGATTCCCCGAACCAGCAAGGCATCGGCGATTAGCGAACGATGACAGCGCCACGGCACAGCTTCAGCGCACATCAATACAATTCGCTCCCGGGTCGCCAATTGGATCAATTCGTCGAGGCCTTGCTCAAATTCCGGCGTCTGCATGTAATCCGCATAACCTCGAAAGGAAGCATTGCGCCAGCCGAGGTTGAGCGAATCGCGCTTCGCATGACGCAACCCGCCCAGTTCCGGCAGATGAACGTAGCGCAATCCGGCTTTTTTCAATGAGCCTGGCAGTGAAGCCTTGTTGAATTGCGGGTTGTTCCGGGACCGCGGCACCGTTCGCACATCCACGACGCGAATCGCACCGTGCGCCTGAAGCAGGCCTATAAAATCCCCGAGCGTGCGTGTGGAATGTCCAATCGTCTGCACGAGGGGAGAAGGTTTCGCACTGGCCTTCCCCTTTCCTCTCTGAACACCGGACCTGGCCTTGAATTTAGGCTCACTCATTTTGACATTTTTCTGCATCAGCGGCGCCCGCTTACTTTGGTCCGTTGACCGAGACGGAATAGTTTCTGCCTTCCCAGTGTCGGGCTTCTTTCCAGTAGAAAGTGAAATCGATCACTGAACCATCCAGGCAGTCCTTCGTGGGAAGATCAGCGAACCACACATTCAGCATGCTGAGAGGAGCGGCGTCCGCCTGGTTGGTTCTGGCCCAGCCATTGACGGACCAGACGACGGTTGCGCCGGTCGCAACGATGAGGCGCAGGATTTTGCCCTGCGGCATCCGGCGCAGCGGGTAGCGGAAGCTCCAAATCTCATGCCGGCTCGCGACCGGGTTGGCGACGTAGCGCTTGAAGGCCGGTTCGACTCGATCAAAACACACGCCGTCGTGAGCACTGCGCACGAGGGAGACATATTCCGCGTGCGACCAGCAAAGCGGCATGGCCGCACCCGTGGGCAGTCCGCGCTTCATTCCTCCCAGGTCTTCGGCGTCCCACAACTGCTCGCTGATCATGCCGCCTTCGTTGGCAAACTTTTCCATCGCGGCTATGAACAGTCTTGGATCGCTTCCCGCAGCGAGTTCGTAATGGCCACGCTCGCCGGTCAAAATCGGCCAGGAACGACCGACACCAGTTCCATCGAAAGCGTCGCCGTCCTCTTTCTGCCCGTAGCCATCGCAATTGTAGCGGCGCCAGCACGGACCTTGCGGCAGGTCGCGCTTGAGCAGGCGATCCATGACCACGACGGAATCGCGCACGAGCCGATCGTTTGCCGCACGAATGCCCAACCGCACGAGTTGAAGAAAATCGCCGCCGACGATGTTCCTTGCCGGATGGATGCCGCCGCCATTGGCAACTGCAAGCATCGTGGTGTTCGGATCGGCGTGCGGATCGGGTGTCTCGGGATCAGTGGGATTGATGCGAATGTAATGGCGCCGGAAACCTTCAACCAGTTCACCGGCTGTGGTGACGGTCCATTCTTCAACATGCGCGGCCAACCAGTCCGCATACTGCAAAATGAAATCCGCCGTGCTCGTTTCATTGTGCTGTTTGGCGAACTCCGCGGCGCAAACCAGGCCGGCGATCACCGCGGCGAGCGTCGAGGGTGAATAGCCGGCGGTCTCCTCCCAGCGTTCCTGCGCGGTGACCGGTCCCGCCCGGATGAGATACGCCGCTGCCCGGGAAATCATGACCCAGGGATCGAACCGGCCCAGCGTGACGCCTTCGCGATGCAGGCGCCACGCCAGCAGGATGGGAGCGGCAATTTCATCGAGTTGCACCCCGGGCCAATACGCATTTCCATTGATCCAGCTGTTTTGCGGAAACCGTCCGTCCGCCCGCTGAATGGCCGCGAGCCAGATCAAAGCGCGCAGCGGAGTCCCGGTCTGACCCGTCGCCAGGAGTCCGGTCGCGCTCTGCGTCAGGTCGCGGGTCCAGACCAGATGATAACCGCCGAGGTCGCTGTCGTCCTTGGTTTCACCCCAAGGGATGCTCATCGACGCGACCAGCGCGCCTTGAAACGATTTGTCCTCATGTGCGAGCAGGATGCAGCGGCTCAGCCGATACATGGAACCGTCGTCTGAGGTATGATCGCTGAAATCGTATTTTGGATCGACCACTGTGCGTTGCCACTGCCGAACATAGGCTTCGCGATGAACATCGAATGGTTCCGCGAGCGATTGCAGCAACTTCGCCACAGTGCTCTGGTAACTTCCGCCGAGGGCAATCGCGATCGCAAATTCATCACCGTCCTGAAGATCGATTTCTCCAGTGAGAGCAATGTTACCGTTCTCGGCGGCCGGAAATTCCCAGTCCATTTTGAAATTATCCATCAGGTCATGCCAACCGTCGCTCGCACCAACATAGCCGACCGACCGCCGCAAAAATCCGCTGCTGCATCCCATTACCAGATGCAAATCTTTGCGCTCGGCATGAAGCAGTTTGTTGCCGCCGATTTCGGAGGACCATCCGGAATTGCCCGCGCCGTGGCGCGCGAGGTGCGGAGCCAATAGCGCGTAGAGATGCAATTTCCCGCGTAACGACTCATCGAGAATCTCAAGCTTGGTATGCACGAGCAGCACCGACCGGTGCGGATCGGTCAGGACGTGCTTGATAAGCCGGTAGCGTCCGCCACGTTCCGAATTGGTGAGCCGGTAGAAAGGACAATCTCGTTCCGGGTATTCGACCTGGTGATCCAAGTCTCGCTTTTCCTCGTGACAAAACGTTTCACCGTCGCTGATCAGGAATTGAAAATCGCGCGTGTTCGGCTGGTCAACGGTGGGGTAATAAATCTCGTTGACGATGCCGTGGCTCAGCGTGAACCAGATCCGACAACTCGTATGATAAGCGGTGCCAAGACCCTCCTTGGCGCTGGATGTCCAACGCGGCGTGATACCGGGCGCGCCGAAGGCAACGGAATGTTCAGGTGAATTCACGGTGGTATTCCTCATAAGTTAGTGGGCAAAGCGTTCAGAAGTGGATTGATTGTAACGCTTCGCCCAAAGACGATAACCTCCTTCGAATGCGTTCGCATTATCTCCCCGCCGTGCGTCCGGCGGAAGCTTCTTGAGTAGTCGGGCATTGCCGCCGCCGAGCATAACATAGTCAGCTTGCAGCGCCGTCTTGAGTTGCTCAACGACTTCTTTTACGTGGTGCCGCCACTTGTTCTTCCCGAGACGTTTGAGTCCGGCCTGTCCCACGTAATCTTCGTAACTACGTCCCTTTCGATAGGGCAAATGCGCCAGTTCCATCGGTTCCAAAATGTTTTCAACGATGAGCGCCGAGCCAAGACCCGTGCCCAATCCAAGAAAAAGCATCCGGCCGCCTTGATAACTGCCCAGCGCTTGCATGGCGGCGTCATTGATAATTTTTAGTGGCCGGCCAAACGCCTTCTTGAAGTCAAACCCCACCCAGCCAGAACCTAGATGATGCGGTTCACTAATCGGACGCCCGTGGACTGCGGCACCCGGATAGCCAATCGAGATGACATCATATTTCCAACCTTCCGTGGCCGCTCGCACTGCGGCGATCATTTTCGCAGGCGTCATTGTTGGTCCGGACGAAATCTCCACAACCTTCCTGTGGCCAGTTCCGAGCACCTTCACATGGGTGCCACCGATGTCGATCACGAGGATTTTCATGCGATGGGGCTCCACGCGTGACCCGCGCGCTCGATCAATTCTCTGGCCGATTCGGGGCCATCGGTGCCTGCCGCATAATTTGGAAAATCTTCTCCCGGGGTTGTGTTCCAAGCCTCCAGCACCGGCATCAGTGCCGTCCATGCCGCCTCTACCTGATCATCGCGCATGAACAGCGTGGAGTCGTTGTCCATGACATCCTGGAGCAACGTAGCGTAGGCCGGGGGCGAAGGGGTCTTGAACGCTTCCCGATAACTGAACCGCATGTCTACCTGGCGCAAACGCATCGGACTGCCCGGTTGTTTTGCATAACATCGCAGTACGATGCCCTCGTCCGGCTGAATAGACATGATTACGCGAGTCGGCTGCCAGTCGCGCACGGCGTCGGACGGAAACAAGCGATGCGGAACTGGTCGAAAGTGGATGACAATCTCCGTCAGTTGTCGCGGCATTCGTTTGCCCGCGCGCAAGTAAAAGGGCACGTCTTGCCAGCGCCAATTGTCCACGAACAGCTGCAGCGCGACGTAGGTTTCTGTGCGCGAAGCCGGTGCAACGTCTTGCTCCTCGCGATAGCCCCGCACTCGTTTTCCCTGAATGGTCCCGCTCCCATATTGGCCACGCACGGTGCTGGTATTCACCGTGTCGTGAGAGAGCGGACGAAGAGCGTGGAGCACAGCGACCTTCTTGTCGCGGATTTCGTCCGCGCTAAACGACACGGGTGGTTCCATCGCCACGAGGCAGAGCAGTTGCATCAAATGGTTCTGCACCATGTCGCGCAGCTCGCCCGCTTGTTCGTAATACTTGCCGCGATGTCCAACACCGAGCTCCTCGGCGACGGTGATGGTCACACAATCCACGTATCGCCGGTTCCAGATCGGCTCGAACATCGGATTGGCAAAACGGAACGCCAAAATGTTCTGCACGGTCTCTTTGCCCAAAAAATGATCGATGCGAAAAATCTGCGATTCGTGAAAGCTCTTCGTAAGCACGCGGTTCAAGTGGCGCGCGGATTCGAGGTCCGAGCCAATCGGTTTCTCTACGACAATCCGGGCGCGCTGCCTTTCGCGAGCCAATCCAGCAGCCGAGAGGGATTTGGAAATCACTCCGATTAGGGACGGCGGCGTGGCGAGATGGAAAATGCGAACCGACTTTGCGTTCCAAGTCTTGTCCAGCGCGGCCAGTTTTTTCGCCAGGATCGTGTAAGTCTTGCTTGTCGCAAAATCACCCCGCTGGTAACTGATGTGCGCGGCGAATGCTTTCCAATCTGCGGCCTTGATCGAGCCGAGGCCAGAAAACCGGCGCACGCCTTCGTGAAGCCTCTTGCGAAAGGTCGCATCGCTCAATGCCGCATGATCTACGCCGATAATCGAAAACTTGTCCGGCAGGCTCCGGTTCAGGTGCAGGGTGAAAAGCGACGGGATCAACTTGCGCCACGTCAAATCCCCGGCTCCGCCAAAAATGATGAATGTGACGGGACCCGGCTCGTGTCGTGCCTCAATGGTTTGGCTCATCCCGGACTCCAGTGCGTGTGAAAAACACCCTTGGCATCAACACGCTCGTAGGTGTGCGAGCCGAAATAATCGCGCTGGGCCTGAATGAGATTGGCCGGCATCCACGCGCTGCGATAAGCATCCAAATAACCGAGCGAAACCATCAGACCGGGCACCGGAATTCCGAGTTGGCTCGCCGCGCAGACGAGGCTGCGCAGGTTTTCCTGATGATCCATAACCTTGTTCGAGATATTTGGGTCGAGAAGCAAATTGGGAAGGTCGCACCTCGCTTGGAACGCGGCGCGGATGTCTTCCAACAAAGCCGCGCGAATAATGCAACCGCCCCGCCAGACGCGGGCAACCGTTTCGAGGTTTAGGTGATACTCGTGCTTGACCGAAGCTACGGCCAACAACGCCATTCCTTGTGCATAGGTAATGATCATCCCCGCATAGAGTGCACTCCGCAATTGACCAATAAACTTGAGACGACCGCCTTCACAATGGGAGAGCGGCCTGTGAAGAACGCGGGCGGCTTCCTCGCGTTCGTCCTTGTAGCCCGACAAATTTCGCATAGCCACCGCCACGTCAATCGTCGGAATCGGAACCTGAAGGTCCATTGCATCCTGCGAAGCCCACATCCCCGTGCCTTTTTGCCCGGCTTCATCGAGGATGAGATCGATAAGCCGCTGGCCCGTCTTCTCGTCTATGCGAGAGAAAATATCTGCTGTGATTTCCACCAAATACGAATTGAGTTCTTCATGATTCCAGCGGTCGAAAACACTGTGTATTTGGGCGTCTGTGAAACCAAGCCCTCGCTTCATGAAATCGTAAATTTCTGCGATCAAACGCATCAACCCATACTCAATGCCGTTGTGAACCATCTTGACGTAGTGTCCGGCCGAGCCGGGTCCAAGCCAGGCAACGCAAGTTTCATCATTCACCTTTGCCGCGATTGCCTCGAAGATCGGTCGCACGCGCTCGTACGCTTCGCGCGGGCCGCCGGGCATGATGCTCGGGCCGTGCCGCGCGCCGTGTTCGCCGCCGGAGATGCCGACAGCAAGAAACTGAATCCCGCGCTCCGCCAACTTCGTCGTTCGCAGATCCATGTCGCTGAAATGAGAGTTGCCGCCGTCTATGATCAGATCGCCGCGTGCCAGATACGGCAGCAGATCGTGAATCACCGCATCAACGGGCGCCCCGGCCGGAACGAGCAACATCACCGCGCGGGGCACGCGGAGCAGGTCCAAAAACTCCGGCAGGCTCTTCGCACCGCTGATCTCTCGGTTCGCCGCCTCTTTCCGCAGCGCGGCCACTTTGGCGGCATCCTTATCGTAGCCGGCCACGGAATATCCGTGGCCCGCCATGTTCAGCAACAGGTTGCGGCCCATCACGCCCAAACCAACCATTCCGATTTCATATTGCGCCTTAATCTCTTCCTCGCTTTCCCGATCTTTTTGAGGGCAGCGCCCTTGTGCATGGCCAGGTGGTCCGTCTTGTCGCTCTTAATCAAATACTGTGGTTCTTCCTTTGAAGCGCGAACGGTGTAGGTCTTAAACCTAATCGCGGATGTGACCTTTTTCTTGATCGTTCCTCTAACGCGACCCGCTTCCGAGTTCCACTCCACATGATCTCCAACTTTTAATTCGTGTTTCATCGGGCATCACTCATTCAGCGACGGTTGATTTTGTGTTCTCCATCTCCACAGAATACTTTCCTTGGATCGCCAGACCGTTGCACTTGGCGCGATGGTGGAGAGCCGCCCGAGCTGCCTCGACATTAGTCGGAGAACCCTTCCAGATCTTGAGCGCGGGCGACTGGAGCGCGCGTCCGAAGGAGAAGCTCAGCCGCCAGGGAACGTCGCCTGACCTGCAAATGGCGTCCAACCGCAGCGTAGCCACTTCGTCAGCTTGCCCACCCGAAAGAAGCATGATTCCCGGCACGGCGGCGGACACAGTACGACGGAAACAGCGCAGGGTCGCCTCGGCGACTTCCGCAACGTCGGCTTGTTGTGGACACTCCGCGCCAGGCAAAATCATGCCGGTCTTAAGGAGCATTTGCTCTAGCACGACGCGATACTCAAACAGCGCGGCAAAGACACTTTCCAACGTAGCAGTCGTGACCTCCTCGCAGCGGTCGATAGTGTGGCTGCCGTTCATCAAAATTTCCGGTTCGACAATCGGCACCAACCCGGCTTCCTGACTCAGCGCGGAGAAAAGCGCTAGCGCGTTGGAGTTCGCTTCGATGCAGTTGCGGGTTGGAAGTTGCTCGCCAATCGCAATCACCGCACGCCACTTCGTGAAGCGCGCCCCGAGTTCCCGATACTCCCTCAGCCGGTCGCGAAGACCGTCAAGCCCTTGGGTAATCTTTTCCTCTGGAAAGTTCGCCAGGGAGGCGGTTCCTTTGTCCACCTTGATACCGGGAATGATGCCTTGCCGCGCGAGAACTTCCGGTATGGTGATGGGAATGCCGTCCGACCTCCGCTGGCGGATCGTTTCGTCGAACAGAATCACACCGCTGATGAATTCGCTCAATCCGGGAGTCGTGAACAGCATCTCGCGATAGGTGCCGCGGTTTTCCTCAGTGGACAAAATGTTGAGCGCCTCGAATCGCTTTTCAATGGTCGGAAAACTTTCATCCGCCGCCAGGATGCCTTTGCCAGAAGCGAGGAGCGATTTAACTGTTGATTCCAATGCAGGCGTAATCATCTATTTTGAGAGGTTTCGCGGGTCGATGCATTCCAATAAGCGTTGTTGCGTCGCGTTGAGATTTTGTATCACCACTTGTGCGATTCGCTTCATGAGTTGATAGCCCAGCTCGTGGTTCGTCTCGCACTGCTCTCGCAATCGAGTCCCATAGAAAAAGATTGCGCGGGTCGGATCGATTGCCCATGCGCTGAAATGCATGTAGTACGGGGGAAATAGCCAGGCTCAGCCCAAGTCATCGCCCGGCCCCAAGGTCCGAATGGGGAGCATGCCGCGTTCCTTCACTTCGGATTCGATCGACACCTTGCCTTCCAGAATCAGATAAAAACGGTTGGCCGGGTCTCCTTGCCGAAAAATCCACTGCCCCGGCTTGAATTGTGTTTCCATGGCGGACTCGGCGAGCAGTTGAAGATGGGGCACGCTCAGCCCCTCAAAGAAGGGCTGCTGTGCGATTAGCTCAAGGAACTGGATTGAGGCAAGACTTCCGTTCGCGACGGTAGGTGAAGTTTTGTGTTCGTCAGATTCCGTGATTTGATCTTTGGTTAGGACTTCAGTTGTTTTCATATCTATTTTCGTTTCAAACTGGCTTGCCGCATCTGATCGTGCTCGGCGCCTTTGATGCCTTCCTCAACCAATCTTTCGTTATCGCTTCGCCCCTCGTCGTCCTCGTCAGCGCTGGAAGTCACGCCCACTTTGTGCCCTGCTGAGCCCGGCACGAGATTCCAACGGTCGGATTCGGGCGCTGACTCAAGGATGACTTCTTTGGGATCTGTCTCCAGCTCACCGGTCAATTCTCGCTTGGCCTGCTCCCAATCGGACCTTGACGCTTCATGCGCCGAACGGCCGTCGATCATGGCCAGTTCAGCAGCGCCCGCCCGCACCATTTTACGAGTGACTGGATCGATGCCGTCGGAATTTTCGGTCAAGGCTCCTTCCTTCAGCGGGTTTGTTTTCATGGGTCGAAAATTAGCCCGCGTGCGGAAACGTTTGTGAGTAGTGCGTTGTCTTCATCTGACGCGCGCCGCGATCGTCGCGGGTGTCGCGGGATCTGGAAAAAATGTTGTCCCGCTTTTTAGCCCGATTGCCAGGAGTGGTTTCCTTGTAGTTTGCGCCCGGTTTGTAAATTGCATTTTTGGAACCGGCAGTCTTGTTCATAATACATCAGACTCGCTCTCATTATTTTGCCGCCTGCGAATGGGCTTCGACAAACCACAGCCATTTATCCAGGCCGCGCGAAACCTCGGTGAACAGGTCCGCCGTGTCAGCGTCTCCCAGGATGCTTGCTTCTTCGATCGTCGTGCGGGCTTCTTGTCCGAAGGTGGAAAGGGCACGGGAAACGGCTTCGACATGAGCCATGCCATCCGCGATCGCGAGCGGACACTCGGGCAAGCGCGTGTGCGACGCGGCCACGCGCACCGTGCCTTCGGCGATGCCGCCGAGTTGCACGATACGCTCGGCAATCATATCCACGTAGGACTCCACGGCCTCGTCAACCTTGTCGAAAAGTTCGTGCAGGCCGATAAAGCCCGGGCCTTTTACGTTCCAATGCGCCTGCTTCAGCTGCGTTTGCAGATCCACGGCGGACGCCAGCCGCTGGTTCATGAGTGCGTTCAGTTCCAACCGGAGGTTTTGAGAAATGTCGTTTACGGTTTCATACATTGTCGGTGCTTCCGCGATTTTGGTTATGAATGCATTCATCGGTTGATTCTTCCTTTGTTCGAGTGATCGGGAGATTTGTTCTACGTCTGGTGGTAAAGCCTGATGTGCTCCACAACGCCTGTTTCGACGATGGCACCGGGAGCTGCTAACGGCGTCAAGCCGCCTCACTCAAGGGAGCCAGGTGGTGCGCGGGGCTTCGCTCGACGGCTTCACTGGTCAGATTCACGAACACCGTGGATTCCTCGTAACTGATCCGGTCAACTTTGCTTGTCGGAATCTCCACCTCTTTGCCCGAAAGCCGGTGGCCGGTTTTGACGACCATTTGGCGAATCGCCCAACTCCGGGAGTCCATCATAAAATCGCAGACGTGTCCGGTCGTTCCATCGCTCGCCTTGATATGGTAACCGTTCACAGCCTGCGCGCTTTGCAGGTGCGCGTCGGCCCGTCCGGGTTGCGGGCCGCTCGCGGCGGCCGGTTCGACCGAAAGAGGCATCGCTGGCAGCTCCAAAATTGGAAACCCGCTCAGACCCCATAACCCGTCGCCCTGCCAGTAGAATGGCCAGCCGTAATATCGGTAATACTCTTCTTCGTATTGCCGCGACACCGGCTTGTGAGATTCAATCGAAGGGCTTTTCTCGATCTGTTTCCGGGTCAGGTTCACGCGCAAGATTTGTCCCGCCTGATCGAGACTGCCGAAAGCATGGGGTGAGATGAGCACTTGTCGTCCTGGCAACCACGAGCCCGTGTCCGCGACCAGATAACGAATCGCCCAGTTCTGATCGCCAAAATAAAAATCCTTCACTTGGCCGATCTCGCCATCCGATGAGCCGAGTTTGTTCCCGTATAATTGTTTGATGCTTCGCAACATAATTGTTTCTTGTGAAAATTTTTGGACCGCTGCCCGGGAGGATGGCCCGCCGGGCATGCGATTACTTCAACCGTCGACTCATGCCGCCGATGGGGCCTCTCCCCGGCCTGTTCAAATTCTCCCCAGCAAAAGCAGGACGACCAGAATAACCAGCAGCAAGCCAAGCCCGCCGCTCGGGTAATAGCCCCAACTCCTGCTGTGTGGCCACGCCGGAATTGCGCCGAGCAACATAAGAATGAGTACAACCACCAGAATAGTTCCTAACATAATGTTCCTTTCGATGTGCGAATCTTGTTCGCCTGATTATCTTCCGACAATCTGTCTTTCTTCTGTTCTTCCATCTGTCTGTTTTGATCGCGGCCGCGCGAGCGGAACGCCAGCCAAAGCGTGGAAATCGAGCCCGCCCCTTTGAGCAGGGCCTGCCAACGGGACGCTTTTGCGCCGGCTTCCTCAAACTTGCCGCGCCGGAATGCCGACACGGCCGCCACGAGTAGCGCGGCGGCTGAAGCGAGCGAGCTTGCGGATTTCACGCGATCAGAGAAACGGCGGACTCCGTCGGCCATCGTCTGCCATTCCTGAACCAGTTGGGCGCGGTTGAGTTCGCTTTCCGCGATCAATAGTTGTTTCCGCGATTCGGTTGGATTTATTCGATGATTGTTTCCAAACATGCGCGATCCTTTTTGAATTGATCGAGGGTTGCCGGAAGCGTTTTCCAATCGCGCAGAAGCGCGGTGAGACGCCGGTAAAGAAAGACCGCAGTCGTGGCGTAAAGGCCGGTCAGGACCAGAAGGACCGCGACCGGCGAGAAGTTCCAGAACAGGACCACGATCGTGCCCGTGAGCGCGACTCCGGCGAGCAAACCAAAGGCGGCCGCACCGAGGGCCAGCAGGATGGCGCGCAGGAGGCGCACACGCTCCTCCTGCACTTCTACCATCAACAGTTCGAGGCGATTTTCACCGATGGTCAACAGCCGTCGGGCGAAACGTTTCGATGAAGCGGCAAACGGCCCGGAATTGTTGTTGGTTGTTTCCATCGTTGAATCAGTCCCCGTTGCGGGAGCGCCGGCGTGAGACGAGATAACCGATGACCGCACCGACGCCGACGGCGATGCCGATGGCTTGATAAGGATTCTCGCGCACGGCCTGGTCGGTGGCTTTGGCGCCCTCGACCGCTTTGTCACGGACGCGGCCATAAAACTCCTTGCCGCTATCCAGCGCGGCCGCGAGACGTTTGCGGGCGTCGCTAACTTTTTCTCCGGCCACGTCGGCGGTGGCGGCCATCAAGGCGCGCGCATCTTCGGCCAGCGTGCCCATGTCATTGCTGGTTGCTTGTGTTTGTTTGGTCATAGTGGTCTGTCCTGTCGTTTTGTTTTGTTGGTTTGTTGTAAGAGCCTCTCGCGGCGGGCATTGGTGCGGGCGTTCACGCCGCGCGGACCCTTCGCACCCTTGCCAATTCCCACGCAATTATTCCCTGGGTTTTTTCTCCTGGCCCTTGTCCGCCGGAGTCGCTTCGGTTTTTTCACTTGCGGCCGGCTTTTCCTTGGCAGGCGGCTGCACTTTTTTGTCTGATGGCCTGGCAGGTTTTTCCGGTTTTTTGACTTGTTTCTCCACCTTCTGCTCGGCCGGTGGTTTTATCGTCACGGGATGATTGCCTTCCGGTTTGGCGGCAGGCTTGGCTTCCGGTTTGGCGGCAGGCTTGGCTTCCGGTCTG
Organism: Candidatus Angelobacter sp.; assembly: GCA_035607015.1. Classification (NCBI taxonomy): domain Bacteria; kingdom Pseudomonadati; phylum Acidobacteriota; class Terriglobia; genus Candidatus Angelobacter; species Candidatus Angelobacter sp. The sequence continues at coordinate 13,080 of DATNDF010000348.1, forward strand.
ACGGCAGGCCTGACTTCCGGTTTGGCCGCGGGCCGGGCTTCCGCAACAACGGGAACGGGCTTGCGGGTCTCGTTCTGTGTTTCCGGGTTCTTCCTGGCGGGCGCTGCCGGTTCACGCGTGGCCGCCGCTGTTTTCTCAACCCGCGGTGGGACCGGCACGGCGGCGGTTGATTTCTGGACCTGCGCCGGCGTGGGCGCGGCAACTGTTTTCTTTTCGCGGAGTTCAGCGTCGCGGCTGACCGGCGTCTGAACTTTTTTCTCAACAGCCGATGTCGGTGTCGGTTGCTTGCGGACGACCGCTGCTTCCTGCTTTTGGCGCAGTTCCCGAACCGGGACCGCCTCGACCTTTCGTCCGCTTGCTTTTTCGATGATGGTGGTGGCCGGACCTTCGTTGATCACGGTGTTGTTCACAATTTTGGTGTTCGTGATGGTGGTGGTCTTGTTGATGATGGTGGTATTATTGACGACCACCGTCGTGGGGCGAACGGGGTCCAGGAACTGACGTTGCTCTACAAAGACATACGCCCGTGGCGAGATGCGTGACTGGTTAAA
>DATNDF010000349.1 GCA_035607015.1 Candidatus Angelobacter sp.
TTATCCAGGCGTTGACGCAGCCGGCCTCCACAAGAGCGCGTCGATTGCGGGAATCCAGCGACAGGATCCTGTTCATCCGCGACAGAGTGATCATCACGCCGCCGGTCACGGCCAGCACTGCGCCGCTCAAACTCGTGCCGGCGCCGCGCGGAATGAAGGGGATATTCCTTTTCGCGCATAATTGGACAATGGCCACGACTTCCGCGGTGGACTTCGGCAGGACAACAAAGTTTGGCAGTTTCTTTTCGAGCGTGTAGGCGTCGCACTCGTAAACGAGCAGCTCTTCCGGCTTCCACACCACCCCGTCATCGCCAACGATCGCCCGGAGCTCGTCAACAATCTGTGAGGCATTATTGTCCGGCGTGGCTGGCATGCGGCCAGGCTAGCCAAACTCCGGCGGTCTGTCGAGCGGACTTCACCAACGATGACGGAATAAACCAAGATCGAAACCGCACGGCGCGCCGGTCAACAGACCCGCGAGCACTTCACCGATCGCGCTGGAAAACTTGAAGCCGTGGCCGGAACACGGGCTGGCGACGAGGACTTGTGGATGCGCCGGATGCCAATCGATATGGAAATGTTGGTCCGGCGTGTTCGTGTACATGCAGACGACCGCGGAGCAAAGCTCGCCGTCCGCCCCGGGAAGAAACCGCCTCACAACGCGGCGCATGTCTTCGACTTCCCGGGGCGATACGTCGCGGCGGATCGTATCAGGATTCACAACTTCGCCTTCATGATGGCCAGCAACCTTCACTCCCTCCCCCAGGTCCGGGAAGCCGTAGAAGTGCCGGCCCGGCTCGCATTCCCAAATGTGAATCGGACAGCGATCCGGCTGAAACCACTCCGGGGCCGTCGGTCTGAACCAGAATTGCACCTGTCGCTCGACAACGAGCGGCAATTTCAGATCTGGCAACAGTGCTGGAATCCAGCTGCCGGCGGTCAACAAAAGTTGGTCCGCAGTAAACTCGTCCTTCGCCGTAAGCACGCGCACACCGGCGCCATCTGGTTCCCAGCGCAGGGCCGGTTCGTCCACGCGCACACCGGCGCCGTGTTTTCGCGCCAGGGTGAGATGCGCGTCAACGCACGCCTCGGGAAAGAGGATTCCCGCCCGCGGTTCCCAGACCGCAATCATTTCGTCGGCGGGTTGAAGCGCCGGAAACCGTCGGCGCACTTCGGCCGCGGCGAGGATTTCGTGGCGAAGCCGATGTTCCTCCGCGCTTCGCCTCGCACCCGCGACCACCGCGCTGTCGGGCCGCCCGATCATCAACCCGCCGGTTTGTCGCAAGAGCGAACGTCCGGTCTCCCGTTCCAACTCGGCCCAGAGTTCATAGGCGCGCTGAATGAGTGGAACGTAAAGCGGATGCTCGAAATAGGCTTCACGAATGATGCGTGTTTTCCCGTGTGACGATCCGAACGAATGCGGTGGCTCGAAGCGATCGAGGCCGAGAACTCTCTTGCCGCGTCTGGCCAGTTGATACGCCGCGGCGCTGCCCATCGCGCCGAGACCAACGACGATCGTATCGAACCGGTCAGCCATTTTTGTTGGTCCACGAATTCACGGAAATCCGCGCGGGGATTCCTGTTGGCGGAGTTTCTCGTTATTCATGGATTCGAGACTTGCCAAATTCGTTGCTCGCGTCCAGCCGACTCTTTAATCTGCCCGCATGAAATCGTTCGCTGCTTTTCAACCGCCACCCCGACTGCTGATGGGGCCCGGCCCGAGCAACGTCGCGCCGTCCGTCCTCGAAGCCATGTCGCGACCGCTTGTCGGCCATCTCGACCCCGTGTTCGTCAAGATGATGGACGAGATTAAAACCATGCTGCGCCAGGTCTTTCTTACGACGAACGAAATGACCTTTCCAGTCAGCGGCACGGGCAGCGCCGGCATGGAATTCTGCTTCGTAAACCTCATCGAACCCGGAGACGACGTGATCATCGGTGTCAACGGCGTGTTCGGGACGCGCATGGTGGACGTAGCCGAACGCTGCGGCGCGAAGGTGACCAAAGTCGAAGCGCCCTGGGGCCGTGCCATCGAACCGCGACAGATCGCGGACGCCCTCAAGAAGGTTGTGAAACCAAAACTTGTTGCCATTGTTCATGCGGAGACTTCCACCGGCGCGCTTACTCCCGTCGAGGAAATCACGAAACTGGCACACAACGCCGGCGCGTTGATGGTGCTCGACACGGTGACCTCTCTGGCCGGGTGCCCCGTACGGATTGACGACTGGCAGGTGGACGCGGTCTATAGTGGCACTCAGAAATGTCTGAGTTGCCCGCCCGGTCTTGCGCCGGCGTCACTCAGTCCGCGTGCGCTCGAAGCCGCCACGAAACGGAAGACCAAAGTCCAGAGCTGGTATCTCGATGTGAACCTGCTGGCGTCCTACTGGGGCCAGGACCGCGTTTATCATCACACCGCACCCATCTCGATGAACTACGCGCTGCACGAGGGCCTCCGGCTGGTGTTGGAGGAAGGACTCGAAAACCGCTGCCGTCGCCACGAGCAGAATCACCTCGCGCTGAAGAAAGGTCTCGCGGCAATGGGACTTCAAATCGCCTCGCAGGAAGGCCATCAACTCTGGCAGCTCAATGCGGTGACCGTGCCCGACGGCGTGGACGAAGCCGCCGTGCGCAAACGGTTGCTGACCGACTTCAACATTGAAGTCGGTGCCGGACTCGGCCCGCTCAAAGGCAAAATCTGGCGAGTTGGTTTGATGGGCGAAACTTCGAGCAAAGCGAACGTGAAAATGTTCCTCTCCGCACTCGGGCAAATCCTGAACGACTCCGGACGGAAGATTGACGTCGCCGCGGCGCTCGCAGCGAGCGCGTGATCTGCCGGTGACGCGACCCGCCGCCTCATATTAATGATTTCCTCGCGGGCACATCCGGGCCGTCATCCTGACGGAAGACGCATGTATGACCTCCTGTTTTCGGAGATCATCTGCCCGGCTCGTACCATTCACCGCGGAGCCAGTCGGCGATTAACTCAATGGCATGGCCGTCGAGCACCTTGTCCGCTCCGAAGGCGGGCATCCGGTCGTTTCGTTTGCCATAGAAGCGCGCATGGGCCGGATTGGAAATGAAGGCGATCAGCCAGTCGCGCGAGCCGAAGGCGGTAAGGTCCGGCGCTGTCGTGTCTTCGTCGGGCTTGTGGAACTGATGACACTCGGTGCAACGCATGCCTTCGGTGGTGATGAGGGTTTTGCCTTCCGCAACGAGGGCGGCGTCGCGTTGGTCAAGCTCATGTTGGGAGCCCAGCGCGGCTTCGGCTGAAAGCGCGGTGACGACTTTCTGGAGTTGGGCCTTCTGCTCGTCAGAAAATCCAGCGACATCCTTTTTTACGAACTTCACCATTTTCCCCTCCTTGAATTTTGTGCCGCCAAAGTAATGCGGGCTGTCAACGCGCGCCGGATCGAGCAAACCCGCCAGCCATTCTCGACTCGCGAACCCTTTCAGGTCGGATGCCGCGGGCGCGTCCTTGAGTTCGTTCCCTGTGCCATCGTTGTCGCCATAGCGGTGGCAACTGGCGCAGTTTTTCGCGAAGAGTTTGGGGCCCTGGGTAAGCGGGTCGTTGCGCAACAGCGTCACCGCGCCTTCGCGTGGAATTCCGGTCGGCGATTGGGCAAGGACTTTGACGCGCTCAGCGTCGCGACGGGCTTCTTCAACAGCGATTTTGAAGGCCGGATCGCGCCTGTCCTGGGTCAGGGCCAGAAAAGTCAGAAACGCAACCCCGGCGAGCAGCGAGAAGGAAAGCCCGACATTGAAGCGGTGGCCGAGGTTCCACCGTCCGACGATCGGCATGAGAAAAATGATCAACATGACGAAAGCGGGGATGACGATCGCGCCCCAGATCTCGGTGCCGCCGGGAAAGAATTTGAGGAATTCGAAAAGGAAGAGAAAATACCATTCAGGCCGTGCGGCGGAGTAGGTTTCCGAAGGATCGGCGGGAGCGGCAAGGTCGGCACCCAGCCCCCCGCCGGTGTGGAAGAGCCACGGGCGCAGCACGAGAAACAGCACGGCAGCAAGCACTGCGAGGCAGGCGACGGCGTCGTTGAGCACCTGGTCGGGCCAAAAGTACTCGTCCGCTTTGCGTTTGGGATCCTTGGCGGTGATGCCGTGGCGGCGAAACAGAAAGATGTGCCATACCACGAGCATGACGACGCACGCGGGCAGCACCCCTGCATGCAACGCGAAAAATCGCGTCAGCGTGTGGTGGCCGTAATCCGGCCCGCCGATGATGAGCCGCTGAAGTGCGGGACCGACCATTGGCACAATGCCCATGATGTTGGTCGCCACCTTCGTCGCCCAATATCCCTTTTGGTCCCAGGGCAGCAGATAGCCTGTCAGCGAAAGACCAAGGACAAGCAGCAACAGGCCCAGTCCGAACCAAAAATTGATTTCGCGCGGCGCTTTGTAGGCGCCGTCAATGACCACCTGCATCAGGTGCAGCACGAGCAGGACGTTCATCACCGAGGCGGTGAAGTGGTGGATACCACGCAGCAGCCAGCCGCCGGCCATTTCGTTTTGAATGTAATAAACACTTTCCCACGCGGTCTGCGAACTGGGGCTGTAGCACATCCAGAGAAACAGGCCGGTGATGAACTGAATGGCGAGGCAGAAGACCAGAGTGCTGCCCCAAACGTAACGCCAACGCGCGCCGCCGGGGATGTTTTCATAGAGTGAATACTCGATGATCCGCCGGTAACCCGTGCGGCGGTCCAGCCAATCGAACAGGGCTTTCATCAGACGGGGATCTTTTCCCTTTCGCCGGCGCGGAAGTTCTGAAACTTCACCCAGATTTCATTGCCATTGCGGATTTCAACCTGCAATTCGTCAAGTCCACGCGGACTGGGACTTTTGGGATCGGCAATTTTGCCGTCGGTTGAGAAGCTGCTGTTATGGCACGGACAATGATAGCCTTTTCTTGACGCTTCGTAATCAACGAAACACCCCGCGTGCGGGCACATCACATTGAACGCCTGCACCTGTTTGTCGCCCAGCCGGCGCAGGTACACCGCGCCCACCGGCACGCGCGGCATGCGGTTCCACGCGTCGGTGTGGCTGGCGATGACAGAAAACTTGCGCGGCACACCATCTTCGGACAGCGAATTGAGGGAGGCAACGAGGACGGCGTCGTTTTCCCGCGTTTTGCGACGAAGCGGATCAAGAAAGACAAGCAGGCCCGAAACGGCCGGCACAAGTCCGGCGACAATGCCAACGGCAACGGCGCAGACTTCCTTGAAGAAATTGCGTCTGGCGGACGACCGTGGAACGTCGGGTTTTTCCATCTCAGCAAATGAATGCGCGCCAGCCACCGGGCCAGCGTTGAGTATGACGGATAAGTAGTGAAATTGTTTCAAAAGTAAACCTGAAACGTCGGGGAACCAAACTCTGGCCGGTTTTCGAACCTCGCTCCGGGGGCCCTATTTATCCGCGCCATGGCGCAAAATTTTTTCCGTGCGTTTCCGACGCGTTGAAACTATGTTCGGGGCATGACAATCTGGATAATGGCCGTACTGCTGTTCGCCCTGTTCGGTGCGCTGGGCTACGCGAAAGGTGCGATTCGGATGATATTCCCGTTGATGGGCCTTGTGCTCGGCGTGTTTCTGGCCATACCACTTGCCCCCGTCGTCAAACCACTGGTTCCCTTGGTGGGATTGAAAAACCCGGTCTGGAGCATCCTGATTCCGCCGCTCATCAGCTTCTTTTTCATCGCAATCATTTTCATAACGGTGGGGTTCATTGTCCATTGGAAGGTCAACCTTTACTACAAATATCGCACGGACGACTATCACCGCCTGAGCTGGGAACGCCTGAATAAGCGATTGGGGGTGAGCATCGGGCTGGTCGCGGGCGCAGCCTATTCCATTCTCGTGGGTCTCGTCGTTTACGTTCTGGGTTACCTCACCGTCCAGGTTTCCGCAGGCGAGAACGAGACCGGGATTGTGAAATACCTGAATCGGGCGCGCGCGGACTTGCACTCGACCGGTCTCGATAAAACGGTGTCGGCATTGGATCCAACGCCGGAAAAGTACTATCAGGCATCGGACATCCTCGGGTTGCTTTACCACAACCGGCTGCTGGAGAGCCGGCTCGCCGCCTATCCTCCCTTTCTTTCGCTTGCCGAACGCCAGGAGTTTCAGGACATCGCCAACGACACGGAATATCAAAACCTGCTCGCGACACAGGCGCCGGTCGCACAGATCATCGACAATCCCAAGACACAGGCCATACTCAATAACCAGGAGATCATCCAACATCTGAATGAAACCGACCTGAAGGATCTGCTGGAGTACTTGAAGACGGGCGAATCACCAAAATTCGCGGACACAAGGATCCTCGGCCGATGGCAGCTCGACCCCTATGCGACATTGCTGCAGGAAAAGAGGCATCGCAGCCACATGACCACCGCGGAGATGAGGCTTCTGAAGCAGGAACTGGAGTCCAAGAAAAACCTTACACTTGTCGCGACACCGGATAACAACCTGAAGTTGAAGGGGCAGGATATGGCGCAGATGTGGAAGAAATACGTCGGCGAGATGAAAGCCTACATGGAAGGCGGTTCCAGACGCCCCGTGGCTGCAGTCCGCGCGCCCGCGCCCGTTGCCGCTCCCCCTGTCTCCGCAGGTCAGCAACTCATGAACCAGCGCTACGGATTGAATCGCCGTGCGCCCGCACCGGCGCCAACGCCAGGCTCCGCGCCCACTTCTGTTGCCGTTGCTCCGCTCGCGGCGGCGGCACCCCCGACCCCTGCGGCGATCGCCGCCGAGATCGCGAAACTCCCCGTAGTGGTGCTGGCGAGCGGAAACTGGAAAGGGGATGGCGACAAATATGAAGTATCCTTGCAGGCACAGGCCAGCGGGCTGCCCTTCGACGACGCCAAGAAATCGGCCACCGCGACGGCTGAAATCAGAGATGGAAGGCTTTATCTGACCGAAACGGACACGACCTTCGTGATGGAAAAATTCTGAACACGGACGGGTGGAATCCTGATTTCACCCTTCAAGAGCGATCCTGAAAGGATATGCCGCTACGGGAGGTTGTAGCTCGTCCGTTCAACTCTCAATCGATTTACGTCAAATAAGGAGCTTGGGGCGCTGCCGGTGAAGACCGGGTTGACACTGGACTCCGAAGCGGTCTTGTCGGTCAATTGTCGGGCCGGTACCTGTGCGTTGACTTGAAGTGTCGAGGGGGGAGCCTGCGCGAACCAGGGACTAGCCAACGCCGGGGATGCGATTTCGTCAGGTCCACCTGATTGAGTAACCCCGAGTCCGATGACGAGCAGGCCGACAATGACCAGCCCATAGGCACAGGCGAGCAACGGCTTCGCGTCGAGTTCCCGGACCCATCTCCGCCACCACGGGGCGCGGCCAACCAAACCCTCCGCTTCGATGCGGGTGATCACCTTGTCGGGAAAATGGCTGAAGAAGCCCGGCGGCGGCTGTTCGTAACGTTTAAGATTAAGCAGCTTTCTCAGCCCGTCGAAATCTTCCGGCAAGGAATTCATGATTACTTCAGGTAGTCGGATAAATAAGCCTGCAATTGTTGTCGAGCGTAAAAAAGGCGCGAGCGGACTGTTCCCGTGTTGCAGTCCATGATTTTTCCGATCTCTTCGTGCGACATACCTTGCACATCATGCAACGTTACTACCAATCTGTGGATTTCAGACAGTTTCTGCATGGCAGCGTTCAATCTCTCCTGTAGCTCGATCAGGTTGACCTCCCGCCGCGGGGTCTTGTCGGATATCAACGCGACAAAATCAGCGTCATGTTCGGCGTTGAAATCCAGGTCGTTCAAGCTCATGTGGATCCTGTGCTTGCGCTGTTTAAGGAAGTTTATCGTCTTATTGACAGCGATCCGGTAAACCCATGTAAAAAAGCTGGAATCGCCTTTGAATGACTTGAGCGCCTGGTGAGCCTTGATGAACGTCTCCTGGGCGAGGTCGTTGGCGTCCTCGTGGTTGGAGGTCATGTGGTAAATCGTGGCATAGATGCGTTCCTGATAACGCTCCACCAGTCCGCCATACGCCTCCATGTCGCCCGCCTTGGCTCGCTTGACGAGTTGCTGTTCCTCCCGGGGATCAACCGCCGGCTGTGGGGCCACGGATGCCATGGGGGCTTTTTCGAGCACATTGGCGTTCATGGCAAGTTATTATACCCCCAATGCCGCCGTTTGTTGCTCCAAAAATCCGGTGAGCGCGTCCAGCGCCATGCGGCTGTCCGTTTCCGGCAGCGGGGCAAGGCACTGCCGCGCCGCGTCGAGGAACTGGCGGATGGTGCAGCGGGATTCGTCGAGCGCATCATATTTCTCCAACAGTTCGATCACGCGCGGCAGGCAGCCGCCGTCCCAGTGCCCGATCAGCTTCTCCAGTTTTGCCCGATCCGCAACGCTCGATCGTTCCAGCGCCACCAGCACCGGCAACGTCAGCTTTCCATTCGCGAGGTCCGTACCAAGCGATTTGCCGACCAGCGCCTCCGACCCGAACACATCCAGGCAATCGTCATAGATCTGGTAGGCCGTGCCCAACGTCAGGCCGAACTGGCGCAACACCGCCCGCTCTGACGGCGCGGCGCCGCAGAGCCAGGCACCCAGGTCGCACGACAACGCGAACAGCTCGGCCGTTTTCATTTCGAGGACTCGGAAGTATTCCTCGCGAGAGGAGCCGAACTGCCGCTGCCGGTGCGTTTGCAGGATTTCACCGGAGCAAACGGTTTTGGTCGCCGCCGACACGGCCCGGCAGACTTCAGTTGTGGGAAAGCTCGCCGCGAGCTTCAACGCGTGAGCGAAGAGACAGTCACCAAGCAGGACAGAAATCTGGTTGCCCCAGTTCGCGGCAAGCGTCGGTTGCTGACGGCGGAGCGACGCTTCATCCATCACGTCATCATGTACCAAGGTAGCCAGATGGACCATTTCGATGATCACCGCTACGGTGACCAGACTGTCGTCCGGCTTCCCGACGGCCCCTCCACTCAAAGCCACGAGCGCCGGGCGCAATTGCTTCCCCTGATTTGTCAGCGCGTACTGGGCATAGGCCGCAATCTCCGGAGTGAAAGTATGGACCTGTTCAGCCAGGTGGTTTGCCACCGCTGTCAAAAACGGGTCAACAGGCCGCACAATCTGTTTCCATGAATGCGGTGGTTGTTTGGCGGGCGCGGCGACTGCAACGGCTTTGGTTTCGGCAGCCAACATCGTGGGCCAATCTAAGGTTGGCCAAATTCCAAGTCAAACTTAAGTCGTCCGACAGATAACGCGGCAACTTGACGCCCGATGTTTGCTTGCACCTGAACGCGTTTGGCCTCTTTCAAGGCAGCGCCTGCACCCGATAGAAACGAAAACCGTTTGTGGCGGACGCGTCCGTGAACTGAGTCGAGGCCCCACCCGACGCCACGGGCGAACCCACCGTCTGCCATGGATCATTGGCCACATCGCGCCGGCTCCAGACCCGGTAATTCCTGCCCGGACCGCTCTGCCAGGCGATCGTGCTCCCACCGGCGTTCATTACGATGCTGTCGATTTTTAAGAGCGAAAGCGCGTTGGTCGGGTTGGTTCCTGCAATGTATTCGTCCTGATTGTTGAAAGTGTCACCGTCCGGATCAGCACCTGGCCCGGCTTCCGACGCTGTGAAAAGGGCGAAGTATTGACGCTGGAAGCGATCATCCAGACCGTCGAAATTGAAATCCGGGACAAGGGACTGAATGTCGAGGAACCCGTTTGCATACGCGAGGTCGGCACCGCGCTGGATGACAAAACTACGCAGGCCGGGACTCGCGTTGCCGGCGACGCTGATGGGAATGGAAACGAAGTTGAGGCCGGAAAGTGTGGAGAACGCGGGGGCGCCAAGAGTCAATCCATCGCCGGTGATGGCAAGAGTCGCGCCCGAGGTCGGCAGGTCGGCGGACGCCACGCCGATGATCAGGTTGCTTTGACCGGGACGGATCGTTGTCGGTAACGAGGACCAGTTAAACGAGCCGGAATTATTGCTCGGCGTGCGAATCTGCGTGATGCGAAATGCCGGACTGCCGCTGGTGACGGTGAAACTTTGAGTGAGGGTCGTTCCGGCCGCGAGCGTAATGTCGGCGTCGTTCGACGGCAGGAAGGCGGTTTGCACGGCGTCAAAAATAAAATTGCCTGCCGCGTCCTTTTCGTTGCTGACGTCTCGCCCCCTGATCAGGAAGTCAGCCGCGCCAACAGGGTCCAGCGGCGTGACGCGCACACGATATTGGCCGGGTGGCATTGCGGGCAAATCGTAAGATCCATTCGTATGCGTGACGGTTCCCGCGGCAAGGTTTCCCGTTGAAGCTTCTTCTGCCAGCACTACGGCGCCAAAAACTGCCGAACCATTCATCGTTACCTGACCCTGCAAATGGCCCAGCGTTGTGATCGTCCCTGAGGTGCCGTAAAGCCACTGGACGGCGGCAACTTCGTCGCTCGAAAGCCCTGCCTGGGCGTTGACCCCGCCACTGCCGCGAAACAGCATCGTCGCGCCGCCGACCGGCGAATGTTTCAATCCGAGAAAGTGTCCGATCTCATGCAGGGCCGTCGATTCAACAAAAATCTGCGTGCCCGATGCGTTGGTATTGTTAAAATCGGTGAACCACGAGTACTGCACTCCGTTGAACACAATGTCGGCTTCGGCTTGAGCGTTGTTGTCCGGAAACCAGGAATTGAACGTCACGCCCAACGCGCCGCTGATGTTGTCCATCCCACCATTCACGGTGGTACTGTTTTTCGCCCAAAACACGACATTCTGGTTGTCGCTGGTATTGATATCCACTCCCGGCGCGACAACTCCGGCGTCCTCGAATTTCAGAACCGTGCCGGTGATCGACTGCCATTGCGCAAACGAGGCGCGCACGGCATTCAGTTCGGCCACAGTGTTGGTATTCGAGAAGCCGTCGGAGGCCAGAAAAAAGCGGATCGCCCCCGTCACCGGGTTCACAACGTTCGTATGAACTCCTCCCGCATTGGGCGGATCGGAAGGCTCGAGCGGATCCAGATGCCAGCGCAGCGGGTCGCCCGTGCTGTTCAAATCCACGACGAACGCGCGGGCGCAGAAGCCGGAGACAAAGATGAGCGGGGGCAATGCCCTTCTGATTTTCATCGATTGCCCCGGTGGACTCGCTGTTTCAATTCTGTGAGTGTCAGCCGCTGTGCCGTCCGACGCTTGACGCCTCGGGGAACCGCGCCTCGCAAATTGTCGGGCGCGCCGTGAAACAGATTGCGGACGAGCCGCTCGCCGGTTCCCGGTTCCTGCCAGACATGAAACTTTCCCTGCGCCAGACCGAGTGTGACGCCTTCGCCGCGCTGGTTCAGCACCAGAAACGCGACCACCTCCTCGCCAATGCCATAATCGACTTGCCCCGAGACAACGGATTTTTCTCCGCCAAGGATTCCGCCTCCGTGGACGATGGTGCAGCGATTGGTCGGGAGAGAGCCTTTCCAGACCTCGCCGACTTGCAACTCGACCTTCGTGTAAATACGACCCGCGGGGTCGCGCTGGCAGCTTTCACTTAAAACGGTGCCGCGCACGACAAGCGCCGATTGATCGGCCAGTTGTTCGACCGAAAGCGGCTCCATCTGGACCGCGCGCAGCGGGAACGCCCCTGTCAGCGACAACAGAAGCACGCCTGCGCAAATCCGACTTTTCATGCGACAAAGATAAACGACCGCGGTTGGCCTGCCAAAAGTATTCTCGTTGACGCGATCCTCGACAGTGAGATGAGTCTAACCGCGGCGGGCGCTCTGCGGGGCGATGGCCTC
>DATNDF010000350.1 GCA_035607015.1 Candidatus Angelobacter sp.
GAAGGGCGGCAAGGTCGGCGCGTTCGGCGGCGCCGGGGTCGGCAAGACCGTCGTCATCATGGAACTCATCAACAACATCGCGAAGCTGCACGGCGGTATTTCGATGTTTGCGGGCGTGGGCGAGCGCACGCGCGAAGGCAACGATCTCTACAACGAAATGATCGAAGCCGGTGTCATCAAGGTGAAGAAGGATGCGAAAGGCCATCCGGTGATTGGCGACAACGGATTGCCAATTATCGAGCCAGGTTCCCGTATTGGACTGGTGTACGGCCAGATGAACGAACCCCCCGGCGCGCGTCTCCGCGTTGCCCTCTCGGCGCTGGCGGTGACCGAATACTTCCGCGACGAAAAAAATCAGGACGTGCTCCTGTTCGTGGACAACATTTTTCGGTTCTCGCAGGCGGGTTCGGAAGTATCCGCGTTGCTGGGCCGCACGCCCAGCGCCGTGGGATATCAGCCGACGCTCGCCGCCGAAATGGGCGACCTTCAGGAACGCATCACCTCGACCAAGAAAGGTTCGATCACCTCGTTCCAGGCTGTCTATGTGCCCGCCGACGACCTTACGGATCCCGCGCCGGCAACGACCTTCGCACACCTGGACGCGACCATCGTGTTGGAACGCTCCATTGCCGAGCTGGGTATTTATCCCGCGGTTGATCCACTGGCGTCAAACTCACGCGCTTTGTCCGCCGATATCGTCGGTCAGGAGCATTACGACGTCGCGCGCGGCGTGCAAAAGGTGCTGCAGCGCTACAAGGATTTGCAGGACATCATCGCCATTCTCGGCATGGACGAACTTTCCCCCGAGGACAAACTGACCGTCTTCCGCGCCCGCAAAATCCAGCGCTTCCTGAGCCAGCCGTTCTCCGTCGCGCAGGTGTTCACGGGACGCGAAGGCAAACAGGTGCCCGTGGCCGAAACCGTGCGCGGCTTCAAGGAAATCCTCGAAGGCAAACACGACGACATCAACGAAATGAACTTCTACATGAAGGGCGGCATCGACGAGATTAAAGAGAGTTGATGGTTTGGGGTTGAGAGTTGATAGAAATCTCACTCTCGACGCGCCACGGCTCTCAACACTCAACTCGAATTACTTTCAACTGCGATGGCCACACTGAAACTCGAAATCGTCACGCCGGAGGCGAAGATTTACTCCGAGGACGTGGACATGGTGACGCTGCCCGGCGTTGAAGGCGAGATGGGCATCTACCCGATGCACGTGCCGTTGATGACCCAGGTGGTGGCCGGCGAACTGGTCGCCCGCAAAAGTGGCCAGGACCACTTCCTCGCGATCGGCGAAGGTTTTGTTGAAATCACCGGTGAACGTGTCGCCGTCATGACCGACATGGCGATCAAGGCGGAGAACATCGACGAGGCCAAGGCCGAGGAGGCCCGGAAACGCGCCGAAGCGCGATTGGCGGAGAAACTCGATGACGAGGAGGCGGCAATGGTCAGCGCCGCGCTCATGCACTCACTGGCGCAGCTCAAAGTGAAACGCCGCCATCATCGCTAGAACATCTTTTACCTGGCTTGAGGACGGGCTGCCAAACGGCAGCCTTTTTCATTTGCCTTACAGGGAAACTTCCCGCTCTGCCAAAGGACTTGACGGGTTCGACGGTGGCGGGAATGAACTCCTGAGGCACGATGGAGAACTACTGATTCTCCCTCACCCTAACCCTCTCCCGCTGGGCGAGGGAACAGTTGCCGAAGGTTCGGGCGCTCCGAAGATTCTGCCGGCCATCGCCGCATAGCGGGTATTCGAAGCGGTCCGATCCGAGTCCAAAGCGTTGAACGCTCCTCCTTCGCCCCACGGGAGAAGGCGGGGTGAGGGGAAAAACGCCATTCGGATGGCGCGGCGCGCAACGTTTTCGACCTGGTTGTCGAATGGCGGCCTTTTTCGTCGCCAGACATCCAATCAAGGTCGTGGCAACGGCGGCCTCGGCAGAACGTCGAACACGTCGAGAATTTCCCGGGTGGCTTCCATGAGCCGCACCACCTTCCCCTCGACGGCCACCGTAATCGCTCCCACTGGCGGCGCCGGCAGTTTCACCACGATTTCCTGCGGGAGCGGATGGCATTCCTTGAAGACCTCGGGCGGCATGATTTCGTGGACGACGACTTTTTTCTCCCAACCTGGCGGTAATCTTCCTCCGCGCGCGACTTTCTTCGCGAGACCCGGTGGCAACGACTTCGACTTTTTACCCTTCTTCCCCTTTGTTTCCGCTCCGTTGCAGTAGTCCTGAATAATCTTCCGTTCGGAGACCGTGATGCTGAAGTCAATCTTCCCGTCGGGTCGGCCGGAAGCGGTCTGCGCATCATCCGACTTTTTTGATTTCTTGTTCCCTTTGTCCGCGGCGAGTGGCGCATTGAACGCGGTGAGCGCGAACAGGCAAATGAGTACGATTTTAACGGGCGTTTTCATAATAACTGGATTCGTTTGCATGGAGCACAGGCGATTGATCCCGTACCGCATGACAATGTATGAGATCGTGGCAGCGACGCAAAGATTTTATCTCAACCGGCCATCAGGTCCGGGTCAGGTTTGCTCCACGCCCGCTTTACCGGAGAACTCGCCTTCTGTCGCCCGACGGAATTCCATCCAGCGTTCGGGCTGCGTCAACGGGCCAAAACCCAGCCCGCGGTAAACGCCCTGCGCGTCCGCCGTCGCCAGCATCCAGCAATTCACCGAAGCGAATTCGGGGTGTTGCAGGGCGAACCGCACCATGGACCGCGCAATGCCGCGGCTGCGATGCGCTTCATCCACCCAGACATCCGCCAGATAGGCAAACCGCGTCCGGTCGGACACGACGCGCAGAAATCCGACCTGTCCTTCCGGTGTGTATGCGCCTACGACCAGCGCTGAATTTCTTGCGGCGCGTTCCACCCGCTCCCGCGAAATGCCGGGCGTCCAATACGAGGTCGTCAACCACCCGTGGATCCGCGCCCAATCCACACGCGAAATCGCGGCGTCGATCTCGTAGCTGTCCCGGCCCAGTTCGGTCGCGGTGAATGTTGAGGTCGGTCCGTCATCTGTTTTTCCACTTTCTCTGGCGGATGCAGTCGGTTTCGTGCCGCTTCGCCTTTGCATCAGGTAACGAAAGAACGACCACAGCCCCGAGAACCGATAGTTGCCGTCCACGTAATGTTCGATGACGTAGAACGCGAAATAATAGAACCGGCAAAAACACCAGACGGCAATGGCCAGCAGGACCACTATCTTCAGTGACGGCTGCTCAAGGACAAGCAACGCCGAGGCGAGGATGCCAATGAGCAGAAACAAAACGCCCTTGAGTTTGATAAGCTGAGGATTGGTAATGTCTGTCATGATGTCAGCGGCGCGGCCGTTGTTCTGTGTCCCTACGGGTTGGACATCTCAGCCACGAGTCTGTCACCAGCAGAGTCTGGGCAAATCTCCCACACGAAAACCTTATCGACATCTTTGGTGTTCGTGTGCCGCAGTGTATAGCGACATCCGGCGCGCGCGGTGAACTCAATGGGCAGATAGCTGAGTCGGTCCCAGAAGCCAGTAAGGACTTTGATGGACGTGGGGCCCGGTGGGATACGGTAACGCTCTTGGCAGCGCCAGAAGGTGGTTTTCTGTGTGTTGATCCAGTCCACGAGCAGGACCGAGGACTTTCCAACGAGAAGTGCGTGCGGAGAGTGACGGTCTGCGTTCCGAAACTGGTTGGGGTAGGCGCAACCGGCAAGGAGAAGAATGATGGCAAGAACGCCTCCGATCCTCCTAGAACGTGAGCTAAACACGAGTGCGAAGAGTCTCACAGTTGTCGAGTGTCTGAGCGGTCCAACTTACTGTTTAAGTGGAAGCATTCCATGTTATCGGGTAATAACCGCCTGACGTGGAGTTTTTCACTCAGGTTCATTTCCTGAATCCAACAATCAAAACTGTGCTGCTCCCCCAATACTCGTCAATCGGAAAAACTGCTGAAGCTGGATGGGGCGCGAGAAAACTGCACCGAAGCTTCATCAGCGCGCGTCCGCTTCCGCGAGCTTTGACGCGGCTTGGTCCCAATCGGTTGTTAGTTGCTCCAGCTTTTCCATCACGTCGGTCAGTTCACGATTGATTTGAACCGCCGCGCCGGATTTTTCGTACGTCTCCGGCTTTTCCAATTCGGCGGTCAGTTCGACTTGGCGCGCCTCCAGTTCCGCGATTTCTTTTTCCAGCCGATGCACAATCTGTTGTTGAGCCTTGCGTTCGCGCGAGCGCATCTGGCGTTGCTCTGCTTCGAGCCGTTTCTGCTCCTTGCGATCCGAGGAAAGCCGCGTCCCATCACGGCCTTGTTCCCGGGCCGGCGCGGAAGTCATTCGTCCCGGCGCAGCGCCGCCGGCATCGGTCAAGGCCGCGCGTTCGGATGTTGCCGCCGTTTTGTCGAGGTAATACTGGTAGCCGCCTCCAAAATGTGCCAGTTGCCCGCCGCTGACACGCACGACGTGGTTGGCCAGCGCGCGGATGAAATAGACATCGTGACTGATGAAGATGAGCGTGCCCTGGTATTGATCCAAAGCGGCGGCCAGTGCGTCAATGCTTGGAATGTCGAGATGCGTGGTTGGCTCGTCCATCAGGATGAGATTGGGCGGGTCGAGCAGGAGTTTCACCAGCGCAAGCCGGCTTTTCTCGCCGCCGCTCAAGACGTTGACCTTTTTGAAAACGTCGTCGCCCCGAAACAAAAAACAGCCGAGCACGGTGCGGACGAACTGTTCGGTGACGCGCTGGGGCGTGTCGAGCGCCTCATCGAGCACGGTCAGGTCCGCGCGCAGCATGTCGATGCGGTTCTGCGAGTAATAGCCCGCCTTGGTGTTGTGCCCAAGCTTACGCTCGCCGGATTGCACCGGCAGCACGCCGGCGAGCAGTTTGAGCAGCGTGGATTTCCCCGCGCCGTTCGGCCCGACCAGCACGGTGCGCTGGCCGCGCTCAGCCTGAAAATTCAGTCCGCGGTACACCACATTGTTGCCGTAAGCATGGTCAACGTTTTCCAGCGTGATCACCTTCAACCCGCTCCGCTGCGGTTGTGGAAATGAAAAGCTGATTTGTTTTTCATCGCTGACTGGCGCTTCGACCTTCTCCATCCGCTCGATCTGCTTGAGCTTGGCCTGGGCCTGCGTTGCCTTGGTGTTCTTGGCGCGAAAACGCACCACGAAGTCCATGAGCCGGTCAATTTCGCGTTGCTGATTCTTGTAGGCCGCGAGCAATTGCACTTCGTTCGCCTCGCGCTGGGTCAGGTAATCGTCATAGTTGCCGCGATAGCGCAACAGTTTTCCCTGGCGGATCTCAACGATGCCGCCGACGAGCTGGTTCAAAAACTCGCGGTCGTGCGAGATCATCAGGATCGCGCCGGGATAACCCTTCAGATAACCTTGAAACCAAAGGAGCGCTTCGAGGTCGAGATGGTTTGTCGGCTCGTCGAGCATCAGCAGGTCCGGTTCCTGGACAAGCAGGCGGGCGAGGTGCGCGCGCATCACCCAGCCGCCGCTCATTTCACGGGCGGGACGATCGTGATCCGAATCGCGGAAGCTGAGTCCGGCGAGAATTTTCTTCGCCCGGGCATCGAGTTGATAGCCGCCCAGCTCGTTGAAGCGGTCGTGTGCGTTGTCGTGGAAATCCGCCTCGCCCGGATGCCCCGCGTCCCACGCGAGCACCTGCCGGCGCAGCCGGACGAACTCCGGCGAAATCGCGGTGGCCAGTTCGATGACGGTTTCGTCGGCGACGGGCGCGGTTTCCTGGGGCAGGTAGCCGACGGTGGCGTTGCGTTCGAACGTGATCTCGCCGTCATCCGGCGATTCGTTTCGCAGAATGAGGGAGAAGAGCGTGGTCTTGCCAGCGCCGTTCGGCCCGACGAGGCCGATGCGGTCCTGGCGGTTCACTTGCAACGTCACGTCGGCGAACAGGGTTCGTCCACCAAACGACTTGGTTAATCCACTGATGGTTAACATGCAGAATCCGGGATGTTGGGGCGGCGATCTGCGACCTGCAAGCTCCTTCGTCCTTCGCAGCGCCCAGAAAGATCACCTGATCCTGACTCCCGACAAATCCTCCTTCGCCTTGGGCCACTTCAACCTCAATTGATCGAGCGCTTCCGCGACGGTCTTCGCGACGACGTAATCGCGAAACCATTTGTGATTGGCGGGAACGATGTGCCAAGGCGTGTGTTTCGTGCTGCACCGGTTGATGGCGTCTTCGTACGCCCTTTGAAACTCGCCCCAGCGTTTGCGCATCTGCAAATCGGCGACTTCGAATTTCCAGTGCTTTTTACGATTGTTGAGCCGTTCGCGCAACCGTTCGGCCTGCTCCTCTTTGCTGATGTGCAGAAAGAACTTCAGAAGCATGACGCGGTTGTCAGCGAGCAGTTTCTCGAAGGCGTTGATCTGTTCGTAGCGGGCGCGCCAGATCTTCTTCAGCTGCAAACCGAGCACGCGTACGATCAGAACGTCCTCATAATGCGAACGGTTGAACAGACCGATGTAGCCGTAGCGCGGCACCGCCTTGTGAACGCGCCAGAGAAAGTCGTGGGCCTGTTCCTCGGCAGAGGGCGCTTTGAAATTCGTGGTTTGCACGCCGGCCGGTGTGACGAACTCGAGCACGCTGGCGCCGGTGCTGTCCTTGCCGCTCCCGTCCATGCCCTGAAGCAGAATGATGACGGCGTGGGTCGCGTTGGCGTAGAGCAAGTGCTGCAATTCGCCGATCCGCTGACAGAGTTTGGCGGTCTTTTTCTTCGTCTCTTCTTTTTCCAGTCCACCGCAGAAATTGGGATCGAAATCACGCAGGCGGACCCGGGAAGTAACTCTGATGGGCTGCGGCATGGATGAATTATCCGCAATTCATCGGCTTGCGCAATTCCGTTCGATCGAAAAGCGAAGTTCGAAACGCGCTGCGGCTTTTTAACGCGGACGTGCTTGCGCCTCCCCAGGCCGGCGTCGCGCTATCCTGTTGTCAAGGCGCGGCGCGTTTGCTAGCTTCTGTTCCGAGCAGATGACAACTGGTTTGCGCGACCGGCATTATCAAATCGTTCAGTATTGAGGAGCGAAATATGAGTAACGAAGCGAAGGTTAAATGGGCGGTTGATGCGGATTTTCTACAGGCCTGCAACTGTGATTTTGGATGTCCCTGCGAGTTTTCCGCGCCGCCGACGAGAGGATTCTGCGAAGGCGTGGGAGCGTGGCGGATCAACAAGGGAAATTACGGGACCACAAAACTGGACGGCCTCGCGCTGGGGTTTGCCGCCCACTGGCCCAGGGCCATCCATGAAGGCAACGGAACCGTGTGTCTTTTTTTTGACGAGCGCGCCAACCCGCAGCAACGCGAGGCCCTGCTGCAGATTGCCAGCGGCCAGGCCGGCGGGATGCCCTTTGAAATCATCGTCACCACCTTCTCCAAAATCATGGAGCCCCGTTACGTGCCGTTTACTTTCAACTTCAACGGCCGCACCAGCAGCGTGAGGGTCGGCTCCTTCATGTCCGCCGCCACCGCGCCCATCAAAAATCCGGTCACGGGCGAACCGGAATCCGTCCGCGTCGAGCACGCGACGGGATTTATTTTCAAGGAAGCCGAGGCTGTTGCCGCCGAGGAATGCCGCGTGGACGTGGAGGGCATGAAGTTTTCGTGGCCGAACAAGGCCGGGTTTGTCACCAAAGTCAGATACTCGAATTGAAGCCCGCGGCAGGCCGTGGAGCGACGGGCTGTCCGGCGCGCAGATGAATCCTTTGCCAGCGAGAACTCATCGGAACCAGCCCGTGCGTCCGGGTAACGGCGAGCAGCGCGAGAGCCGGATTTGAGGGGACAAAACGGACCACCTTGACGCCGACCAGAAAGGAATCACTGCCATGCCGAAGTGAAGCATTGAGCGGGGAATTCCGGGCGCGGGCAGTTTGGCGACGGATCCGTTGAAGGGCATCCCGCCATAACCATGCAGAGTTTTGCACATGCTCGGGCCGCAGAAACCGATGTCAGAAAATGGAAGGGCAAGATATGACCGACAAACTATCCTATCATCTCAAGGGCATCCTGCTGGGTGCCTGCAATTGCGATTGGGGTTGTCCGTGCAACTTCGAGGCCCGGCCAACGAACGGCTTCTGCGACGGCGGTTACGTGTGGCACGTGCAGGAGGGCCAATGCGACGGCGTTTCGCTGGCTGGATTGACGTTTGGCTGGTTTGGTCACGCGCCCGGCGCCGTGCACGAAGGCAACATAACGTCGGTCCTCGGCGTGGATGACCGCGCGACCGCGCAACAGCGTCAGGCGATCGAAAAACTCGTGGTGAAAACGCCCGACGCGGTGCCGTTCAGCATCTTCATGAGCCTCACCAGCAATTTTCTCGGCGTGCGCTACGCAAAGGTTGAAGCGAAATTTGACGGTGTTCGCAGCCGCGTGAGGATTCACGGCCTTTATGAACTCGAATTGACGCCCATGAAAAACCCCGTGACCGGCCATGACGAACCGGCCACGCTGCTGAAGCCGAACGGGTTCACGTCGAAACATCAGGAGCTTTGCACCACGTCGAAAATGCGGCTCTCAGATCCAAGGTTGAGTTGCGACCACGCCGGAAAATACGGCGAGTATTCAATTTTCGAATACAGGTCGGCATGACGCCATGCGCGGGTCTGGCAGACGGCGCTGAAAGT
>DATNDF010000351.1 GCA_035607015.1 Candidatus Angelobacter sp.
TGGCTTCGCTGCCAGGGCCTGATCACGGTCTCCCTTAACCAAAAAGTGTTACCCCATCTACCCCTCTCTTGGGTGCATCAATAGCAAGAACGCACAGACGTCCAGCACTTTGATTCTGGTTTAATTTTGCAGAGCAAACAATGGGAGAGAAACGAATGAGGCGCGGTTTTTTAGTTGTTGTTTTGTTTATTGGTGCAGTTGCGCTGGTCACTTATGAAATCACAAAGCTGGTTCGAACCCCGAGATCCATGTGGCTGGCTGATTGCACCAACGATACCGTCAATGCAACTTTCACTTGTCCGACAGGGGTGGATTTCAACTTCGTTGTTAGTATCAGAGGCGCAACAAACCCTTCTCAAGGACCACAACCAACATTCAGCGCACGCATATTGGTCAAACAAGCAGATAGGACCATTCACGAATTCATCGCGAGCCAACAATCATGGATCCGATGGGTTTGGATTGACAGAGACAATCATCTCGGCGGTTACATTGTGAGTTTGCCTTCGAGTGGTCAGAATCGACCTCTGAGCAGTTACTTCGAGGCACGTCAACGCTACGAGGTTTCGCTCGTTTTCTCGGATCGACCGAGTGATGCTGTGTCTCTTTGGCTAATATGGCATCAAAACAGACGCGAAAGTCGTCTTGACAGGTCTCCCTAACAAATGGCCTTAACTTGTGGACACCGTTGAGGCGAAAGGGAAATCAGCGCTTCGCAAAAATCCGGTTGGCTTCTTCGAGTGTTTCTTTCGATCCAATATCAAACCAGAGGCCGGGGACTGTCCAGGTGTAAACCGGCGTGCGGGGGTAAAGCCATTGCACGAGGCGGCCCGGCTGGTCGGGATTGTTGCCTTCCGCAACGTATTGCTTGATGAGCGGGATGGTGTTGCGCGGGTAATAATAGAGCGCGATGCCGGTCACCGTGCTGGCCGGGTTCTTCGGTTTTTCCTCAAAAAAAGTGATCCGGCTTTCGCCGTCCATGGTGATGGCGTTGTATTTTTTAATCTGTTCGAGGTTGCCCACGTCGTAAACGGCCAAGACCGGCGCGTT
Organism: Candidatus Angelobacter sp.; assembly: GCA_035607015.1. NCBI lineage: Bacteria > Pseudomonadati > Acidobacteriota > Terriglobia > Candidatus Angelobacter > Candidatus Angelobacter sp. Next base: position 1,051 of record DATNDF010000351.1, read on the forward strand.
TTTTTCGCGGCAACATTTGCCGAATCCCTCCAAGGACTGGCTGAACAGGTTGTCGCCCGCTACGACGATCACGTCGTCGTCGATTTTTTCGCGCGTGATGACCAGGTGCAGATCGCCAATGGCGCCGAGCTTGTTCGAGTCGTCGGTGGAACCGTCGTTGACGATGGTGAAGTCCGGTTTCGGATGACCGGCGTGGTAGGCATCCGCCCATTTCTGGAAATGGCCGGCAAACTTCGCGTTGGTCACGACGTACACCCGGTCAATGCCGCCGACGGGCGCGAGGTTGTCCAGCACGTACTCGATCATCGGCTTGCCCGCGACGGGCAGTAGCGGTTTGGGCTGCGTGAGGGTCAGCGGGTAAAGGCGCGTGGCGTAGCCGGCGGCGAGGATGACGACTTTCATGGAGCGGTTGGACTCAATTCTGATTTTCGAACAGGCCGGGCGCGATCTTCCGCGCCAGCGCCGTTGACCGCGCGAGGATTTCCGAGCCACTTTCGCAGTTCAAGGCGAATTCGGCCAGTTCACGCGCCTCTTCGAGTTTCAGGCGGCGAATCAGGAACTTGACCTGGGGCACGATGGAGAAGGCGGCGCTGAGTTCGTCCACTCCCAGTCCCAGCAGCAGCGGCACCAGCGCGGGGTCGCCCGCCATCTCGCCGCAAACACCCACCCAGATGCCGTTGCGATGGCCCGCCTCGACCGTTGCCTTGATCAGCCTGACGATGGCCGGGTGCGTCGGCTCATACAGGTGCGCGATCTTCTCGTTCAGCCGGTCAACGGCAAGCGAGTATTGAATCAGGTCGTTCGTGCCGATGCTGAAGAATTTCACCCGCTTGGCCAGCGAATCCGCCGCCAAAACCGCCGAGGGAATCTCAATCATGGCGCCGATTTCGAGATTGCCGCCATACGGGATGTTTTGCGCCAGCAACTGCTGCCGGCATTCCTCGACGAAGGCGTTGGCCTGGTTCAACTCGTCCAGGCCGGAAATCATGGGATACATCACCTTGATGTTTCCCTCGACGGCGGCCCGCAGAATCGCCCGCAACTGCGCGTGAAAAATCTCCCGCTCCTGAAGGCAAAACCGGATCGCGCGCCAGCCCAGAAACGGATTGAGTTCCTGCGGCATGGACAGGTGTGAAAGGAACTTGTCACCGCCCAGGTCGAGGGTGCGGATGACGACCGGGGCCGGTTTCAACGCCGCGGCAACCTGGCGGTACACCGTGTATTGCTCCTCCTCGGACGGCAGCGTCTCGCGATTCAGATAGAGATACTCGGTGCGGAAAAGGCCGACGCCCTCGGCCCCGCAGGCGCGCACGTGCTCCGCGTCCGCCCCCTGCTCCACATTGGCCGAAAGGATGACCCGCGCGCCGTCCAGCGTGATGGCGGGCTCATCGCGGATGTCGCGCAGCTTGACCTCGAGATTGACCTGCTTGCGGGCGAGCTGGCCGTATTCGAACAACGTCTGGTCGGTCGGATTGACGACGAGCAACCCGTTGAAACCGTCCAGCAGGACGTGCTGGCCGGATTGCAACAGTCTGCTGGCATCGCGCAAACCAACGACCGCAGGAATCTGCAGCGAGCGCGCCATGATGGCCGTGTGCGAGGTCTTGCTGCCCGCATCCGTCGCGAAACCAAGCACCATCTTTTTGTCCAGCAGTGCAGTCGTCGAAGGCGCGAGGTCATAGCTGATGATGATGCACGGTTCTTTGAGTTTATGGATCCCGGCCTCGTCGGTCCGACCCGTCAGATTGTCCAGCACGCGGGAGGTGACATCACGCATGTCGGTGGATCTTTCACGCAGGTAGTCGTCGTCCATCGAACTGAGCGTGGTCGCGTATTTCTCGGCAATTTGTTGAAAGGCGTGCTCGGCGTTGATTTTCTGCTCCTGAATCACGCGCGTCACCTCATCAATCAAGGTCGGATCCTCCAGCACGAGCAGATGAGCGTCGAAGATGCTGGCGTCTTTGGCGCCCATCGCCTGGTTCACCTTGCGCTGGACTTCGATGATCTGGTGGCGGGTCTGAATCAGGGCCTGCTCCAGCCGCTGGATTTCCTGCGGTAATTCGGCCTCGGGAATTCCGTGGCGCACGATCGCATCGTGCGTCTTGCCAAGCACGACGATTTTTCCGCGGCAAACGCCCCCAGAAACCGGGATGCCGCGCAAAATCTTCTCCCCTGAACGCGTGGGCTCGGACACGCCCGAGCATTAACCGGAATGGTCTTCATTGAAAACGAAATTCTGGATCCGTGACCATCGGAACACCACCGTCCCCGGATCGGATGATCCGGTCGCTCTCCGTCGTCCGCACGCGGAGCGGACCCGTCGCCGGGGAAGAAACTGCGTGCCAGCGCGCTGATTCTACGTTAATTGACTGCCATGAGCGGCGGACGCGTAATTCACAATCTCGCCCTGGTGGGTTTCATGGGAACCGGCAAGTCGTCCGTTGGTCAACTCGCGGCGGCCCAGCTGCGCTTCCGGTTTGTGGACACGGATGAACTCATCGAGGCGCGCGCCGGAAAGACTGTTTCCGCCATTTTCGCTCAACAGGGCGAGGCGCGGTTCCGCGAATATGAGCGGACGGTGGTGGATGAACTCAAGGGATCGGACCATACGGTCATCGCGACTGGCGGCGGATTGATCGTGAGCGCGGAGAACCTCGAAAGCCTGAAAAGCCATGCGCTCGTCGTCTGCCTCTGGGCCTCGCCGGAGGCAATCTGGGAACGGGTGCGCCATCAAACCCACCGGCCGTTGCTGCAGAATCCCAAACCGCTGGCGAGAATGCGCGAACTGCTCACTGAGCGCGAACCGTTCTACCGCCGGGCCGACGTGCTGGTAAACACCGATCTGCGGTCGATAAAAGAGGTCGCGCACCACGTGATCCATCAGTTCCGTCTGGCGAGCCACCGCTCTTCACAGCGGTGAAAACCGCGATCCAGCGGCGCGCCCTGGAGCTGGGCTTTGACGCCTGCCGTTTCACCACAGCCGGGCCGCCGCAAAGCGCGCCCCATTTTGAAAGGTGGCTGGCGGCGCAGCGGCATGGCGAGATGGGCTATCTGCAACGTAACGCGCACAAACGAGTCGATCCCGGACAGGTCCTGCCCGGCGCGAAAAGCATCCTCTGCCTGGCGGCAAGTTATGAAGTTTCAAGTTTGCAGTCCGAATGCCCGGAAGGACGGGGTGACGTGCCCCGCGCGAACCTCCGACCGGCGTCAACCGGTGTCATCGCCCGCTACGGGCGATTCGACGATTATCACCACGTGCTCGGCGACCGGTTGAAATCCCTGACGGAATACATGGACCGGCTCGGGGGGACCGGTACGCGCTCGCTCTGTTACGTGGACACGGGACCTCTTCTCGAACGCGATCTGGCCCAGCGATCCGGACTCGGCTTTGTCGGCAAACACACCAACCTCATCAGCCGCACTCTCGGAAACTGGATTTTCCTCGCCGAAATCATCACGACGCTTGAGCTCGAACCCGATCCGCCGGAACAAAACCGCTGCGGCTCCTGCGCGCGGTGCCTCGACGCCTGCCCCACCCGCGCCATCACCGGTCCGTTCCAACTCGACGCGCGTTTGTGCATCTCCTACCTGACCATCGAACTGAAGGGACCGATCCCCGCCCGACTGCGTCCTGCCATCGGCAACCGCATCTACGGCTGCGACGACTGCCTCGCGGTCTGTCCGTGGAACCGGTTTGCGCGCGAAGGGGAATTGATGAAGCAACATGCCCGTCAGGATCTGGAGGGGCCATCCCTGATCGGGCTCCTTTCCCTGGACGACGACGGTTTCAGGAAGAGGTTTGCGGGCACGCCGATGCTGCGAACAAAACGTCGCGGACTGTTGCGCAACGTTTGTGTCGCGCTCGGCAACGTCGGCGACGCCACCGCCCTGCCCGCCTTGCAACGTGCCGCGGACGATTCCGAACCGCTGATTGCCGAACATGCCGATTGGGCGATTCAACAGATTCAACGGAGAAAACAGGGTGTCCCCGAAGAGGGGAAAGAAGGCAGCAGGGCAAACGACTGACAGTCCAGCGCGGGCGGTTACTCGCTTTCGGAGATCTTGAGCAACTCGTCTGCGAACCATTGTCCGGAATGGCCGGCGGTCTTTTCGCGAATGGCCTTGACCTCCTCCGGCTTGACCTCTGGCGCACTGTTTCCCCAGTTTTGCCGAACGTAAGTCAACACGGCGGCAATTTCATCATCGCTAAGAGTGTCCCGCCACGGAACCATGACGTTGGTAAACGGCTGGCCTTTCACGGTCACCGGTCCCTGGAGGCCGTCGAGCACGATCCGAATAATTCGGCCTGGCTCTTTTGCAAGCGCCCAGTCGGATCCGGCCAAAGGGGGGAACTGTCCCGGCGTTCCCAGCCCCGTTGGCTGGTGGCAGGCCGTGCACTTCGCTTTCTCTTCGTAAACAAATCTGCCCAGGGCAAGGACCTTTCCGCCTTCTGACTTGGGCCACTCATCTTCAAGTTCCTTGCGGGATTGATAGGGGGCGTAAACGCCCGACTGAAATCCGCCGCCGTGCCTGTCCAGGAAACCCATTCCCCAAAACGCCAGAACCGTCACGAGCACGAACAGCCAGACCGGCGCGGGCGCCGTGCCACTCGCCGGCTCGGCCTCTTCGGTAGTTGAAGGTGTGTTCGGTTCGGAATTCATTTCGCAACGGAATTCGTGGCCGCCGCCGCCGGCGTGTTGGTCAAAGCGCCGGGCGCATTCGTTGAAGTCGCGACAGCAACGTACATCGGCGTTTCAAAAATTGCGGTGTCGGCGCGCAGGCTGAGCAGGTAGGCAACGAGTTGCTTTGCTTGATCCGTCGGCACGATCTCATAGCCCGGCTCGGGCGCGAATTCACCGGCCAGTTTCAGCGCGTCAGCCGCCGGCTCACGGCCGATTTTCCGTTTCTCAAACAGAAAACGATACGGCGGCATGACGGAATTGTGTTCCACGACCCTCGGATTATAGAGGTGCAGCAGATGCCATTGCGCGATGGGCAGTCTCGAGCCGACATCCGCAAGATCGGGACCGATGCGTTGCGACCCGAGCATCACCGGTTGGTCGTAGAGAAAATCCTCCGCAACGCTGCGGCGTTTGCCCCAGCCGCGTGCAATATCCGGGCCGGTCGGGATGATTTTAAGCTCCGCCTTGGCGCCGGTAGGTTCGAGTTTTGCCAGGGCTGCGTCGGCGGCCGCGCGGGTCACATCCTTCAAAACTGTCTGGGGCAGCTCCGTGAAAAACTTCTGCGCGTCGCCGGTCGCCGCCGCCGCCTTCAAACTGATCAACGCGGCGGCAACTTCATTTCGGTTGGTGCCCGCGCCAGTCAACACCACTCCGTAAGTCCGCCCCGTCTGCCCGATCTGCTGACTGTGGCAGGTCGCGCAACCGAGCGAGCGATACACCTCGAGACCCTGCCGCGCCTCGCCCGGACGCATTTGGGGATAAAGCCGGGCAATATTGACCATGTTGGTGGCGGGCTGCGCGTTGCCGAGCTGCAACTGCGGCTCGAACACAAGGCCAAACCACGACAGCGCCAGCGCGAAGAACGCGCCGAGGAAGATGAGCGGGCCGTGGTTCATCGCGCCTCCTCCGCCCATTGCGGCTTGAGCGCGGACTTCATCACGGGCACGCAACATTCGCGACAACAGCGAATGAGCAACCCGCCGAGGTTCACCGCCCACACAACATTGCCGGCGGCCATCGCCAGATCGCCCAGCGTGCTCAAGCGGAACATGACGAGGCCCCGGTGCAACGCGGTCGTGAAAGGAACGGCTGGATCACCCATCCCCAGTCCTTGCAGCAGGCCGCCGATCGTCAATGACGCGGTATAAATTGTCAGCCCGGAGGCCGCCAACCTGAATTGCCAGTCCCCGGGTTTTGCGGACGGCCAGTCCTTTTGCATCAGTCGCGGCACGATATGGTGAATCGCACCAAACACGGTCATTCCGACGAAGCCGTAAAGAAAAAGTTGCGTGCGCGCCGGCGCAAAAAGCGTGAAGTGCGTCACGAGGCTCGCCTTCGGGAACGCGGTAACGATGGCAACCAGTCCGGCGACAAGGTAAGCGGCCGCACCGAACGCAATAAAGCGGAGCGGAAGACTCTCCTTCATTTTGACCGACGCACCGGCGAAGGTTTTCCTGAAGTTTATTGCGATTGCGAGGAGCGGCACCACGCCCAGCACCGAGAAGACCGTGCTGATACTTGGCACCCACGAGGGCACCGGCGCGCCGGAATGGATGCCGCCCCAGCCACCGAACAATGCCAGCGTCCAAAACGCAAGGATCGCCAGATGATTACTGTAAAGGGGCCTGCCCGCGAGCCTGGGTAAAAAATAAAAGATCGCGGCCAGACCGATGAACGCAAACCCGATCGAAGTCAGATTGCCGATATACCACCAGTCCACGACAGCTTGCAGCACGCCGCGCACGGGGAAAAAGACCAGCAGCAGATTTGCCGTCGAGTAAATCCACGGAAACCAGAACAGCGCGGCAAGCAGAAACCATTGCGAAACATACAACGATCGCTCGCGCCGGTGATGGAACGTCAGGAGCGCCGGGACGCCGATCATTGAATACGCGATAAACAGGACGGGCGACGCGTAGCCGGGCATCTCCAGCCAATCATGGCCGGTGCCGTCACCGATGAGGATGCCGAACAGGCCGAGAGTCACGCCGGCGTTCCAGAACACCGCGCCCGACCCGATGATGCCGGGCAGCGCCAGCGGCGTCCGACCCAACCGCGCCACGAGCCACAACGCGACGCCCAGCGCGGCCTGCACGGTGAATCCGTAAACAAACGCGTTCATCTGTGCCGGTTGCACGCGCCCATAGGTGAAGCACGGACAGCCCGCCATGAAGCCCGGTGCATGAAATTTCAGCGAGGCAATCAGCGCGAAAGCCGAGGCGATCACCAGCCAGACCGTGGCCGACGCGAACAGAAACAGCACCGGCGCGCGACAGGAAGCGTCGATTTCCGCGGGCGCGGCCGGAGCGACCGACGGCGCCGCGCGAGAAACCGCTGGCGATGATGAAGAAATCGCGCTCATCGAATTGACCGGCAACAAACTATTCGTACGGGTTCGGCTTCTCCGGCGCTTTCGGAGGAGGCGCCGTCGCCTTGTCCACACGGGCGATCATATTCGAGCGGGCCGCCGCCGGGTTCTGCCACTCCTGCAACACCAGTTCCAGCGCCCGCCGAATCGGCAGACGAACGATGCCCTTATCCTTGTCCTGCCAGTCGTATTCGCCCAGTGTTTTCGCCTCGGTGTCGCGCAGGTCCCGCAAAAACTTGTGGCGCTCCGCGACACGGCCGGCGCCAACGGGCGCGGGTTGCGTGTAATGGCGCATCGCCAGCACGAGCAAGGCGACCAATAGAAACGTCCCAAGGATGCCGATCGAGTAGGCCGCCACCCGGGCCTTGTCGCAACAGGACTGGGCCGGACCGGCATTCACTCGGCACCTCCCGGGGATGAAGCGGGATTTCCGGTCGGCGCAGGCGGCACATAAATGTCCAGACCCTCGGCGAGGCGCGGGTCTTTCTGCGGGAAGATCGGATGGGCGTTCAGGTTTTTCAGAAAAACTTTCGTCAACAGGCCGCCGATGAAGGCCAGGCAACCAATGTCGAGCCAGACCCATTGAAAGC
>DATNDF010000352.1 GCA_035607015.1 Candidatus Angelobacter sp.
GTCCACCGGGACGATGATCCCGCCGCTGTGGAGGACTTTCCAGAGCCAGCCGAACGCGCCAAGGCTCTCGGGCTCGACCGGATCGAGCAGGTTGTGACCGACGATCATGACCAACCCGACAGACGCGACCCATCGCAGAGGAAGGAACACGAGCGCCGCGAGCGCGACCATGGACCATCCTATTGCCCAGATCACAATGCCCATCGCGAAATGATAGTCGAAGTTGAAGAGCCAGCCGAAACAGCGCACCCAGGTCAGTTCCAATAACACCAGCCACAGACCTCGTGTCAGGAGAAACCATGACAGCTCTTTTTGTGTTTTGCCGCGTGTGGTCGAAAGAAATGCGCCTGTGCCCGCAAGAAAGATGAAGACCGGCGCGCAGTAATGCGTGATCCAACGGGTTAGGAACAATGCAGAATGGGTTTTCGTCAGATCGGTCGGGTCAAACGCCAGATCTTTCGAGAAGAAATCGCGCGTGTGATCCAGCGCCATGATGACCATGACCAGTCCGCGCAACGTGTCCACGGAATCGAGGCGGGCGCGGGGAAAACCTTGATTATGGGAATTGTCCGTTGCCGGGACGGTTTCCATTCACGCCTCTGTTACCATACGCCATCGCGCGACGCGACGTGAATTTTTTGCCGAAAATTGCACTTGGACAATTTGCGCGGCCGGGGTTTAGATTTCGCGCGTGGACGAACAGATTCGCATCCTCGTTTTCGACGACGACGCCACGGATGCCGAATTGATTCGACGCGCGCTTCGGCGGCACGATGCGGGGTTTCAGGTCGGCTGTGTATCCACAGAGCGGGAATATCTGGCCGCCCTGCGGGATTTTTCTCCGAGCGTCATACTTTCCGATTACAAGCTTCCTCTCTGCGGCGGCGCCTTTGCGCTGAAAATGGCCCGTGAAATGTGTCCGGAGGTGCCGTTCATTTTCGTCAGCGGCTTCGTTCAGGACGGCGTGGCCACGGAGCTGCTCCGGCGCGGCGCCCGGGCTTACACCTCCAAGAACGAACTGGACCAGCTCGGGCCAATCATCGACCGTGCCCTCGCGGAAGGCGCGCCCAAGCCCCATCCGGCAACGGAACCTGTCGCGCGCGAGCAGGTGAATCCGGCCAGCGCGCGAAGCTGATGGGCGCCGGGCAGGTCGCAATTGGCTCCCTGCACACTGCCGAAAAAAACTGCGAGGACTCTTCTGTGCAGGCGGCGTCACCCAACTTCGCCGCGCGAACTCACTTCAGCGCCTGGTAGTAGCCCGCCGCGAAGGCGCTGAAAAAATTGTGTTCGTTGAACGGGAAATGTTGGACGAGCGCCACGGCCACAATTTTATCCTTCGGATCAATCTGGCAATACGTTGTGGCCGCGCCGTACCAGCCAAATTGCCCGATGGATGACGGGATGGAGAGTCGCCCCAGATCCGTCGTTACTTCAACGCCGAATCCGAATCCCTTCTGGCGGTTTGCGGCCTGATTGTCAGGCAGCGTGACCATGTGGTTCGCTGTCATCAACTCCACCGTCTTGCGTCCAAGAATCCGGTGGCCGTCAAGCGTGCCGCCGTTCAGCAGCATCTGGGCAAAACGCGCGTAATCGCCCGCCGTCGAAAACAGTCCGCCGCCGCCGCTCTCGATGCCGCGGCCCGCCTCGGCCCGGGCGATGGCCAGGGGCTCGGCTTCCACAAGCTTGCCGCCGGGCCCATGCTTGTACGTCTTTGCCAGCCGATACATTTTTTCGGGCGGCACATCAAACCCCGTATCCTTCATCCGCAGCGGACGGAAAACACGCTCTTCGAGAAACACACCAAACGTTTTGCCGGACACGCGCTCAACCAGCGCCCCGAGCACGTCCATGTTGATGCCGTAGGTCCAGGCGTCGCCCGGCTGATGCCTCAGTGGCAGCTTGCCCACCTTGGTGATGAAATTGTTGAGGCCGGGGCCACTCCACAAGTCCGCGCGGTCGTAGAGCTTCGCGATCTCGTCGTTGGCCGGCAAATCATAGGTCAGACCACTCGTATGCGTGAGCAGATGCTTGATCGTGATCGGGCGCTTGAGCGGTTCCAACCGGGGCACGTCAGCGGTGCCGCCGCTCATCACCTTCATGTCCTTCAACTCGGGCAAATATCTTGCCACCGGGTCTTCAAGGTTGAACCGGCCCTCCTCGAACAGCACAAGCACGCTGACACAGGTGATGATCTTCGACATCGAATACACGCGGCAAATTGTGTCGCGCTCCATGGGCAGCTTCTTTTCCATGTCTCGATAACCGTAAGTCTGAAAATCAACGAGCCGGCCATTGCGCGCGATCAGCGTGATCACACCCGCGTGCTGCCCTTCATCCACGAACCGTCTGGTGGTGGCGTGCAACACCTCCAGTCGCGCCGGATCAAACCCGGCGCGCGCCGGTGAAGCTGTGGGAAGTTGTGCGCGAGCGTTAACAGCAAGCAGGAGCGCGAAAATGAAGCCAGATGTTTTCATGATGAACGACGATTTTATCCGACAGGATTATCTCCGTCGCGGAGAATCAAGCAGGGCAGAGGCGCCCTTTCCCGTCAAGACACAGCGGTGGCAGGTCATCGTGAGGAAGGTGTCTGCGGTCAACCGCGGGCAACACCGGTTTTTCTCTCTCATCGTTTCGCCCCAACGTAATGAACAGCTTCCCTGTTCCAGGCGTTCGTTGCGCGATTTAACTTCGGATAATCCCGCCACAGCCAACGCATGGTGTCAGGAAAAATCGTTCCGCCGTGGTTGCCGTTGTGACCGCCCTCGCCGAAGACGTATTTATAGTCGTAGTCCTTCTCCTCCAGCGCCGCGGCGAGGTTGTGGTTGGCGATCACCCAGTTCCAGTCGGGACGGCGGTTGCGAGGTTCACTGCGAAGATCATTGGCGCCATCCTGCAAAAAGACACGGATGGGTTTCCAGTCGGAGGCGCGGATGATGTCCGGATATTTGTTGCCGCCGCGAATGTTGGTGAAGCTGCCGACGTGGCTGACAACCTTGCGGAATTGGTCGGGCCGTTCCCACGCAACCGTGAACGCACAGATGCCGCCGCTGCTGATGCCGCAGATGGCGTGGCCTTCGGGGTCGTCGGTAATGTTGTAATGCTTGCGCACCTCGGGAAGAATCTCCGTCAGCAGGAATTCCGAGTAAGCCGGACTGAGCGTGTCGTATTCGAAGCTCCGGTTCTCCGGCTCCGGCCGCCACCCACGTTCTCCAGGCGGGAATTCGACGCGTTTGAATCCCGGGTCAATGAACACGCCGATGGTCACCGGCATTTCCTTTGCGGCGATCAGATTGTCAAAGACGACGGGCACGCGGAAGTCGCCGTCCTCCTTGAGGTAGGTATGGCCATCCTGAAAAACCATCAGCGCGGCGGGTTTGGCCGGGTCGTGTTGCGCCGGGACGTAAGTGGACCAGTGGCGGATCGTGCCGGGAAAAACCTTGCTCTCCTTCCAGTCGTAATCGGTGACCTTGCCACGTGGAACACCTTCCTTGCGCTGGGAATCCGGTCCGTGCTGATACTTCACGTCGGGCCTCGGAAAACGGGATTGGGCGCGTCGAGTGCTATTGGTGTCTGAGTTGGTGCGCTGCGGCGTGTTCACCGGTTCCGCGCCCGAAACGCGCAGACAGCAGCCAAGGAACAACGCGAGCGCGCCGAGGGAGGTGGTTCGCAGGAGAACGGTTGTCATGACAAATGGGTTTTTGCAACCGACAGACGCAGCGTGGCATCTCCGGCAACAGTTCGCGCAGATGAAAGCATACGCTCCGCGTCCCGGCAAGCCTCGCGACGCCCCGCCGCGGTTACGGATGATCCTGGCGCATCAACGCCGCGTGGATGCGGGCCACGTCGCCCATGTAGCCGTCCACCTTGAAAAGATCGGCCGCTTGAAAGATGTGTTCACGCGCCATCTTTTCGTTGCCGGCCGCGTCGAAGTAAAGGCCGAGATAAAGGTGGGCGTAAAACAATCGCTCATTCAACTCGGCCGGCGACGGTTTGCCGCCCGTTGCGGCTTTCATGACATCCTCCGCGGAACCTTTCCCCGCGTAGAGCGCGTAAATCCGCATCATGGGCACGCGCGGGTCGTTTTCGACTTTCAACAGGGAGCCGCGTGCTTTGTCAATCCCGGCGCGGCGGGCCACGCAGAGAAAATGCCACACCGCGTTCTCAACGTCGTTGCTGTTGATGGTCTGGTGCAGTTCAAACTGGCGCTGACCGTCCTCGTAGCGGCCCGCGTAATAAAGCGAAATGCCCCGCTGCCAGAGTTTCGGCGCCTGGTCCGGCGCCAGGTCGAGGAATTTATCGAAGTCTGCCGCCGATTCCCGGATGTGTCCGAGTTTGAATTGTTCCGTCGCCCGGGCGTAGTAGGCGAGTGACGCGGCCGGGTCCAGGACCAGCGACGCGTTCAAGTCCGCGAGCGCTTTTTGCGCCTGATGCGTCTCGGCGTAGAACCGTCCTCGAACGTAATGTGCCTTCGCGTTTCGCGGCTCGGCAATAATTGCCTGCGTCGCCAGCTCAACGGCCTGCTCGCGTTGTCCCTTTGCAAACGCCACCCCGGCCCGGCTCAACAACTCATCCACGTTGACGTCGGCGCCGCGGGCCGCCTGGTGAAGAAGTGAGTTCCAGGCGACCAGAACAACGATGAACACCCGCGATATTCTCATGCGCATTGGTTAACCTGCTGCGCGGAGTTGAGCAAGCGATTTGGTCGTTGAACTTCCGCCTGACAGAACACGCCTCTTCCTGCGCCGGCCCGACACCCCTCCAGTTCGACAACCGCAAAACGTCGCGGGCAGACGTTTCCGCACCATTCGAGCCCGGCTTTCGGACGATTAAATGCGCCAGCCCTTTCGATAGTGATGCTGGATGTACTGGCCGGCTTCCGCGCAGTTCGTCGCCTTCATTTGCTTCCAGTCCCAATCCAGCTTCCTCCCGACGCGGTAGGCGACATTGCCCAGCAACGCGGCCTCTGTCAATGGACCGGAATAGTCGAACCGACAGGTCGTCTGGCCACCCGTCTTGCACGCCTCAATCCACTCCTTGTGATGACCGATCGAATCCTTGATGAACGGGGCGGGCGGTTTGAAGTCTGCAAAATCTTTTTCCGGAAGCAGTGCGTGACGACCATAATCCGCCAATAGTTGTCCTTTCTCGCCAACGAACAACACGCCGCTCTTCCATTTGGCCGCCAGTTCGGTCGAAAGCAGCGACGGCTGTTTGCCCCCGTGATACCAGGTGAGGCGGACAGGCGGCTTGTCGCCGCGCGCGGGATACTCATAACGGACAATCAGCCATGGCGGGGTGGATTCGGGATGAACAGGCGGGCCGTCCACGGGATCGATTGTCGCGGGGTGGCTGAGACTTAGCGCCCAGTGCGGCAGATCCATAAAATGACAGCCGAAATCCGCCAAAGCGCCGCCGCCGAACGCCCACCAGTTCCGCCATTTGAATGGAACGTACTCCGGACTGTAGGGCCGGTACTCGACCGGCCCCAGCCACAAGTCGTAGTGGATGTTTGCGGGAACCGCCACCGTTTCCTTCGGCAACTCCATTCCACCATACGTCGCCGCCACCCACACGTGCACCTCGCGCACCGGCCCAACGGCTCCGGACTGCACCAGCTCAACGACGCGACGATAATTGGAACCGGCATGAATCTGGGTGCCGATCTGTGTCACCCGGTTTAGTTTTCGCGCTGTTTCGGTGATGACACGCGTCTCCGAAATCGTCCGCGCCAGAGGTTTTTCGCAATAGACTTGCCGGCCGCTCCGCAACGCCGCCACGGCCGCCACCGCGTGCGTGTGGTCCGGCGTGCCCACCACCACGGCATCAATGTCCTGCTGATCGAGCAGACGCCGGAAATCGTTGTACGTTTTCGCCTGGGGAAACTTTTGCTTCACCGCCGCCAGATAATTGTCGTCGATGTCACAGAGAGCCACGATGTTCTCGCCGGAAACCTCTTTCAGGTCGTCGCCGGCGCGATTGGCGACGCCGATCATGCCGATGTTAAGCTTTTCGTTCGGGGAAATCCGCCGTGCTTGTGTATGGACGCCGGCCAGCAAGGCGCCGGCGGTCGCTCCGGCGCTGTGTTTGAGGAACTGACGACGATTGATGGATGAGGTCATAGGCGTGATTATTTGCGCGGCAGTTCCCGGATGAAAAGGTTCCTGAACCAGACGGGTTCCTTGTGCGCCTGTAGTTCAATCTGACCGGCCGGATAAATCGGTTTGCTGCGCTCCCAGTAGTTTTCGAGTGTAGCATCATGCACGACGAGCTCATCATTCAAATAAACCGTCACCTTGTCGCCAATCATCAGAATATCGAAATGGTTCCACTCACCGGGATAATGATCCGCCAGTTTCAACGGCCCGCTCGGGTTCTTCTGATTATTGTAGAGTCCGCCTGAGCCCTCGTGCCGAGGGTTGGCCTTGCCGCTGGTCGGGTCCCAAATCTGCACCTGCGGGCTGCCGCGTAAATAGATTCCGCTGTCGCCGCCCTCGTTGATCTTCCAGTCCGCCACCAGTTCGAAGTCGCGGTACTCACGCGCGGTGCAAAGATTGTCGAAGCCGTTGCCCTGATAAACCACGGTTCCGTCCGACACTTTCCAATGTTCGCGCATCAATTGATCGGCCTTCGCTTGCGCGTCCCCCAGTTCGGCTGCCGACATCTTTGCGCGCGCGGGCGGGTCCGCCACCAGTCCCTTCCAGCCTGTCAGACTGACTCCGTCAAACAGCCGGGTGAACCCTTCCGGCGCGACGTTGTTTCGCGGAAACCGGGGCAGTTCCTTGATGCGGATGTTTCGAAACTCGACATAGTCGTCGTGGCCAAGAAAACCAATGCGTCCGCGTTCGCGCAACAGGCCGGGATGCTTGGCGAGAACCTGCGGGTCGGTGATCTCGTTCAGGTTGGCATCGACGATCATGTGGCCGTTCAGCGTGACCTTTAGCAGGCGGCCCGCGCAGGTGATTTCCTCTGTGTTCCATTCTCCGGGTGGCTTTAACGCGCCGCGACGCGCCGCGACGACGTCGTAGATGGATCCGCAATACTGGGCGGGGCGCAGGCCGGTGTATTGTGGGGCGCTGTCGTCGAGGATCTGGATTTCCATTCCCTCGTAAGCAACCGAGCCGCCTCGTAGAGGAGCTCGAATAGCGATGCCATTGTTCGAACCGGGCTCGAGCTTGAACTCCAGCCGCAGGACGAAATCCGCATAATCCCTTTCCGAAAGCAGGTTGCCGCCGCCGCCGCGCGCGCAGTACAGCACGCCGTCCTTGACGCCATAACCGCCCCCCTTTTTCTCAACAAGCGTCCAGCCGCTGAGGCTGTGTCCATCGAACAACGAAACGAAACCGGACTCCCTGGAGGTCGAAACGCAGGCCGTGAGGAAGCCGGCCAGCAACGTGGCGGTTGGAACAACAAAACGATTCGAACGCATGATTTCTCTCAACTTCCAGGCGATCGCAGTCGAACGGAACCCTCGAAGGCTGTTAAATTACGGTTTCCCTGTCAAGCTGCGTTGCCCGAGGCGACCACTGTTGCAACCGATCGCAGGCCCGTTCGTTCGGGCCGGTTCATTCACGTATCAAAACATTCGCGCACCGTCAGCGCGAGGGTTCGAGGACGGAACGGCTTCTGTAAAAACCGGACGCCCTGAGACATGCCGAGGTTCTCTTCATTCAACTCCTCGCTGTAACCACTCGTACAAATGATCTTCAGCCTGGGTTTTTCAGCCCGCAGTTTTTCCGCGAGTTCCCAGCCCGTGATTCCTTCGGGCATTCTCATGTCAGTAAGCAACAAGTCAATCTCCTGTGCGTGTTCCGGCCAGAGCTTTAGCGCCTCAGCCCCGGTGGTCGCTTCGAGCACATGATAACCATAGTATTCGAGTATTTGGCGGCCCAACAATCGCAGCTCCGCTTCATCCTCCACTATCAGGATGGTTTCGTTGCCGCCGCGTATTTCCTCTCCGCTGCCGGCTTCCGGCACATTGACGACCGTCTCGGCGGGCAACTCGGTCGCCGGCAGAAAAACTCTGAACTCACTTCCCAGGCCTGCCTGGCTCGATACTTCAATCCAGCCCCGATGCAGCCGGGTGATGCCATAGACAGTTGCCAGACCGAGGCCGGTCCCCTTGCCGATCTCCTTGGTGGTGAAAAACGGATCAAAAATCCGGCTCAACACCTTCTCGTCCATGCCGACGCCTGTGTCTGCGACGCTCAGGCAAACAAACCGCCCTACGGAAGCTTCCGGGTTTCTTTGAACGTATGGGGCGTCCACATCCACCAGGGACGTGCGAATCAGAAGCCGGCCGCCGCGCGGCATGGCATCTCGCGCGTTGATGGCCAGGTTCATCACGACTTGCTCGACCATCCCCGCGTCGGCGTGAATCGACGGCAGTTTTTCTCCGCACTCAAGTATCAACGCGATGTCTTCGCCGAGGGTGCGTTCGAGCAGCGAAACGACTTTGCGCAGAACTTCGTTCAGATCCAGCGGCTGCTGCTGCATCACCTGCCTCCGGCTGAACGTCAACAACTGGCGAGTGAGGTCGGCCGCGCGGTCCGCCGCGGAAGAAATCTTCTTCAGTGGCTCACGCAGTTCCGCGACCCCGCCGCCTTTCGTCAGCAGAAGATCAGTGTGCCCTTTGATGATCGTCAGTATGTTGTTGAAATCGTGCGCCACGCCGGCGGCAAGCTGTCCGATGGACTCCATCCGTTGTGATTGTCTCAACTGCGCCTCAAGGTTGCGCCGGTCTGTGATGTCCTCGGCGCTGCCCTCGAAGTACGATATGCGACCCTCGCGGTCCCGAACGGCGCGGATGTTCTCCTCGACCCAGATAGGAGAGCCGTCACGCCGGCGCAACTGCGCTTCATAGCGCCGTACCGTGTTGTCTCTGCCGATCAGCGACTGCCATCGTTCGCGGTCTGCGGGTTCCACATACAGATCAACCGCGTTGACGGCGAGGAGAGCGTCGCGGTCCGGATACCCAAGCATCTGGACCATGGCCGGGTTGGCGTCCACGATCCTCCCTTCGCTTGTGGTTTTACAGAGGCCGATCGGAACGTGATTAAAAAGCGCCACGTAACGGTTTTCGGCTTCCCGCAATGCGCGCCACTGCGCGGCTCGTTCGATCGCGAGTTTGGCCGCGCCTGGCAGCCGGGCGTAATGCCGGGACACCTTCAACACATAATCATCCAGCCCGGCTTTCATCGCCTCGACGGCGATTTCCTCGCTGCCGGTTCCGGTGAACATGATCACCGGACAGCCGGGCCAGCGCGTTTTCACCGCCCGGAGCACGGTCAACCCGTCGGTCCAGCGCAGTTGAAAGTCAGTGATGACCAGATCGCACTCTTCGGCCTCGAGCGCTTTGGAGAAACTCTTCGCGTCAATTATTTGTTCGACTTTGAGATGAGAAAGATTTCGTCGTAGTTCACGCGCTGCCAGGGTCCGGTCCTCCGGATTGTCATCCACCAGCAGGATTCGCAACGGGTTTTCCGTTGATGGTCCGTCATCCGAGATCTTGATACTCATGCCAGTTCGGGTTTTTCATTGAAAACCAACCAGTGCGTCCCCACGTCCTTCATCAGCTCCATCAAATTGTCAAATCCGCCCGGTTTTACCAGGTAGGAGTTGGCGCCGAGATCGTACGCCCTGTTGATGTCCGCATTTTGATTCGAGGAAGTCAGTATCACCACGGGCAGGCGTTTCAACTTGGTCTGCTGCCGCAGCCAGGCCAGCACTTCAAAACCCGTTTTGCGAGGCATCTTCAAATCGAGCAGGAGCAGTACCGGCAGCGGATGTCGCTGACGGTCGGCATATTGAATCTGTCCGCTCAAGTAGGCCACCGCCTCCTCCCCGTCCCGCACGACCTGCAGGGGATTCGCAATGTTCGCCTTCTGAAACGCGCGCTGGATCAAAAAAACGTCGTTGACGTCATCGTCTGCCAGTAGAACCACATGCTCCCTTGAATTCACATTTCCCCTTTTTTCAGTTGTATCCAGAATCTGCTTCCTTTGCCTTCGCTCGACTCGAGCCCGACGCGTCCACCCAGCCGCTCGATGCCCTTTTGGACAATCGCCAGGCCGATGCCCGTGCCGGGGTAGGTTTCCATGCCATGAAGCCGTTCGAACACCTGAAAAATGCGGGCCTGGTGTTCGGGAGCGATGCCTATGCCGTTATCCTCAACCCACAGCCGGCAACAGTCGCCATCCTCCTCCGCTCGAACCACTACTTTCGGCCTCACGTCGGGAGCGACGAACTTGATGGCGTTGGAAACCAGATTGCCGACAATCTGACCCAGAGTGGCGCGGTGACCGATCACCGTTGGTAGTGTTCCTCGCACTTCCAACTCCGCCATCTTCTCCCGCAAATCCGCCTCCAGTTGGTGCTGCACATCCGCCACCACGGCCGCCAGGTCCACCGTCTTCAACTCCAGATCAGTGCGACTGAGCCGGCTGTACGCAAGCAAATCCTGGATCAGGGTGTCCATCCTGCCAGCGGCGACGACAATCCGCCCACAATATTCCTTTCCGGTATCGTCGAACCGGTCTGCGTAATCCTCCAATAGCGCATTCGAAAGTCCTTGCAGCGCCCGCAGCGGCGCGCGGAGATCGTGCGACACGGAATACGTGAACGACTCGAGTTCCTTGTTGATCGCTTCGAGCTGTCCGGTCCGCTCGATCACACGCTGTTCCAACTCTTCGTTCAACTTTTGAATCTCCTCTTCCGCGCGCTTGCGCTCAGTGATGTCGCGCAGGAAACACGTGTAGATCGTCGGTTCCTCGTATGAATTGCGTGTGATGGCCAGTTCTGCTCGAAACTCCGTTCCGTTCCCCCGCATGACGGTCAGTTCAATTGGCCGGCCCAGCAAGCTACCAACACCGGTCATCAGGTATTCCGCCAGGCCGTCGCGGTAATATTCACGCAGGGCGGGCGGGATGATCAGTTCGTCCATCTTTCTCCCGATCGCCTCCGACTTCGGATAACCGAAATTTCTTTCCGCCGCGGGATTCCACTCATGAATCCGCCCCTCGTGGTCGAGGGAAAAAATTGCATCAAGCGCGGTCTCAAGAATGGCGCTTTTGCGTGTCTCGCTCTGCCGCAATGCCTCTTCGGCGGTCTTGCGCTCAGTGATGTCGCGAATGTACGCAGTGAAGAGGGGCGGGTTGGTCGAATGGATCCGCGCGATCGCGAGTTCGGCCATGAATTCGGCTCCGTCCGCCCGCATCGCAGTCATTTCAACACGCCGGCCGAGGACGCGAGCCTCTCCCGTGCTCAGGTAGCGCGCCAGGCCCTGGCGGTGCTTTTCGCGCAGTGAAGTCGGGATGATGAGCTCGCACATTTCGCGGCCGAGCGCATCGCCGCGCCGATAGCCAAAGGTCCGCTCTGCAGCGGGATTCCAATCAATCACCCGGCCTTCGTGGTCCATCGTCACGATGCAGTCCAGCGCGGATTCGAGAATGGCGCGCTTGAGCGCGTCACTTTCGCTCAAAGCCCGCGCGGCCCGCTTGCGATCCGTGATGTCCCTCGCGATCTTGGAGGCGCCGATGATCCGCCCTGACGAATCCCTCACCGGGGAAATGCTCAACGATACGTCGATCCGCGATCCGTTTTTTCGCAGCCGGACCGTCTCATAATGCTCGATCCGCTTCCCCTGTTTCAGTTTGGCGATGATTTGTTCGTCCTCGTCCTGCAATTCGGAAGGAATCAGCAAACGGCTCGACTGGCCGACGATCTCTTCGGCGGAATAGCCAAACATCCGGGTTGCCGCGGCGTTCCAGCTCACGACGGTGCCGTCCAGCGCCTTGCTGATGATCGCGTCATCCGAGGATTCGATGATGCCGGTCAAACGGTTGCGCGCCTCCTCGGCCTGCATCCTGTCCTGGAGGCGCCTTTCCAGTTCGACGTGCGCCTGCCGCAATCCTTCCTCGGTCCTTCGATGGCCCGTCACGACCGCATTAACCGCCATTCCCGTGACGACGATCACTCCCATGAATGCCTGCAAACAAATAACGGATTCATTCTGCGTGCCTTTCACAAAAGGTCCGTAACCGTGCAACGTCCCCCAGATGGCAATGCCCGACAGCACGCAGCCGATCATCACTGTTTCGCGCAGGCCGAAGCGAAACGCCGCCCAAACGACAGGCAGGATGCTCAAAAAGGCCAGCGGATGATTGTCGGCCCCGGCGGGCAGCATCCCGCTGAATTCCACCAGGGCAACCAACACTGAGGCGAACAGAAGCAAACCGGCCTCGACCGTTTGATTACGTTTCCACCGCATCTCATGGTGTGCACTCCAGGCAACAACCAGCGGCGCGACGATGAGGGCGCCCACCGCGTCGCCCAACCACCAGGTCAACCAGATTGCCCTCGGGTTGGCCGCCGCGGTCAAGCCGCCCAGCGCCAGACTCGCGAGGCCGATCGACGCGCTCACGCACGTGCTCGCGACGCCCGCAAGCAGTACGAACTTGAAAATGTTCCGCGGGTGGTCGAACGCCCGCGGGCCACCGGCGAACTTGTTGACAAAGCAGGCACCCAATAAAGCTTCCAACGTGTTACCCAGCGCAATGCCCAGTGAAACCGTGACGGAGCTCGGCGGCGTCGTGACGTTCACCAAAAATGCACCGAGGAAGATGGCCGGCCAGACGCGGTACCCAAACAACAGAAGACCGGCAAGCGCAATTCCCGTCGGCGGCCATACCGCCGTTGCATTGGCGTGGACGAAGGCCAGTTTCGCCAACGCGAATCGTCCCGCTCCAAAATAAACCGCCAGCAGCACCAACGCGACCGCCAGTTGTCTGCGCGTCGATTCCGCCTGTTCATCTCCGACGGCGGCGACTCCAGACTGTCCATCGAACTTTTGCATCACGTTGCGTGTCGGACGCCCGGCGTTTTTTCAATTGTTTGGTCTGCGATTCGTATCGCGGCAGGTGACAACGCCCGAAGTTTACTCAAAAAGCGGAGCGCTGTCAAAAGGACCGTTTGAGGTTTTGGTCCGACGAACGTTGTCCAGCATCCGGACGCGCATTCCAAAAGCGATACACTTTCCACTCCGTGGTAGAGCCTGCTGAATTGACTTGTGAATCGTCCTGAGGGCGCGCATGATGTCGTTTGTGAGTCCGGCACGGGTTATCAACCGATTTTGACTATGGCCAATTCCACGGGAACCGCGAATCCGAGCAAGCCGCTTCAGAATCTGGACGAATGGGAGGATTTTCTCAAAGAGCGTTACCCGGAGCAGGCCGCGACTCGGGCCACGGCAACTGGCGCCGGGAAGGACAAGGCGGAATTCAGAAACTACGAGGCGGACGCCCGTCCCACCGTGCGCGAATTCTATCGGCTCAACCACCGTCATCAGACCTATGATTTTGTTCAGGCGAAGCGCAGGGAGTTTTTGGGACTGAACCGCCTGAAGATGAGCATTTGGGAGGCGGCCGAGTATCTGAATCAACTCGTGGACGACAGCGATCCAGACACCGATATGTCACAGTTGGAGCACTTGCTCCAGACGGCCGAGCAGCTCCGGCGCGATGGCCGTCCGCGGTGGATGATTCTCACCGGTTTCGTGCATGACCTCGGCAAGATTCTGTGCCTGTGGGGCGAGCCCCAATGGGCCGTGGTTGGCGACACGTTTCCCACAGGTTGCGCATATTCCCAGAAAATCGTCTTTCCACAGCTCTTTGCCGACAATCCCGATAGCCGGAATCCACGCTTCCAGACGACGAACGGCGCTTACTCGGAAGGTTGTGGACTGGATCAGGTGTTCCTTTCGTGGGGTCACGACGAATACATCTACCACGTCTGCAAAGACCATCTTCCCGAAGAGGGGCTTTACATGCTGCGCTATCATTCGTTCTATCCGTGGCACCGCGAAAACGAATACGGCCATCTCTGCGACGACCGGGACCGGGAAATGCTAAAATGGGTGCAGGCGTTTAATCCTTACGATCTTTACACCAAGAGCCATGAACGCCCCAACGTGAAGGAACTGCGCCCATTCTACGAGGATCTGATCGCTGAATATTTCCCGGCAAAACTGAACTGGTAGGCCTCTGAAAAATGACACGCAAAGGGCAGTGAAATTTCGCTTCCCACACGCTAACACGCCGATAAAACAATCGCCGCCGTGAAAAGGACAAAACTTCCACTCACCTGGTTCACACCCTTGGCCATCCTGATCTCCGCATGGTTCGCTGCAACGATGCTTGCGGATGACACAAAAACCGACTCCGCGGCGCCCAAGCCTGCGGAAAGCACCCCGCCGGACGCAAAGAAGGAAAAAAGCGCGGACGCGAAAGACCAGACCGCCGAACCGGCCAAGGAGGATCCGAAGGCAAAGCTGCTGGCGCTCTATAAGAAGAAGGAGTCCATCACGAATACGATCGGTATGGTGATGGTCTGGGTGCCGAACGGCTATCGGGTGAGCCGCTACGAAGTGACTCAGAGCGATTTTGAACAAGTCATGAAGACGAACCCCAGCAAATTTCCGGCAACCAGCCATCCGGTGGAAAATGTCACCTGGGAGGAGGCGGACGCGTTTTGCAAGAAGCTGACCGAAACCGAGCAAAAGGACGGAAAACTACCGGAGACTTTTTACTACGCACTGCCAACGGAGGCACAATGGGAATATTACGTCGACGAAGCGAATATCAAAGACGCCATCACGAGCTATCTTGGTGACCGGCGCAACCCGGAAAACGTTGGCGGTCTGCGTCCCAATAAATTCGGCCTGTACGATGTGCGCGGGAATGTCTGGGAGTGGTGTTCCTCGCCGGTCGCACGCGGCGGTTCGTGGCGGACATTCGAGGACTGGCTGGCGATCTCCTTCCGTTACGCGGCGGCCTCCGGCACTCGATATGACGACATCGGCTTTCGCTGTGTCCTGATGCAGCGGTAAACGTGCGGTCATCGCGGACCGCCACGTCACGGCCGAAGCGACTCTCGCGAACATCAGGAAGATGGTGCGCGCTGCAGGGTTCGAACCTGCGACCCCTTCCGTGTGAAGGAAGTGCTCTACCACTGAGCTAAGCGCGCGGCCACGGCAAACGCTACCGGCTGGCATGAACATTTCAAGGCTTTCTTCCACACACACGCTCATGGCACTGCCCGGATTTCTGCGCATTGAATCGGACGGACTCCTGCTCTCGGTGAAATTGCAGCCCCGAGCCCCGCGAAATGAAATCGGCGAGGCGCTCGGCAACGAACTGCGTGTTAAAGTCACTGCACCACCCGTGGATTCTGCGGCGAATGAGGCCCTCGTGCGTCTGCTCGCGAAGGTGCTGAACTGCCCGCCTGGCAGGATCGAGCTTGTGCGCGGCCACACCTCACGTCACAAGCTGATCAGGCTGCGCGGCATCGCGGCCGCGACAGCCAAGGCCGGATTGACGTCCGGAACGCGTTGCGTCTGAAAAGTTGGAACCGCGCGCGGGGTTCCGCGACCACCTGGAGGCGGGCTGTCCAGCAGCCAAAGCCAGCCGTCAGCCCAACGATTCCAATTTTTCCTTTGGCGGCGCGGCGACACCTTGCTTAACTCCGCGCCGTGCATCCGGTCAAACCGTTCATCGACACTTTTGGCGCTTTCGGTCCGTGGTTGCTCCTCGCCCTGTTTATCGTGTCGTCGATTCTGATGATCTGGCGGCTGGAGCACATGACCGAAACCGGCGTGGAAGGGACTGTGCTGGGCACGCTGGTCATGCCCTACTGCTCAGGCATCGGGAACCTGATCTTCGTCTTTGTGGTTTACCGGAGCGGCCAGCCCGCAACGGAAGTCATGACCAACTGCCTCGTCAACAACGTCACGAACATGACGCTCATGATCGGCGTGCCGGCCATTTTCTGGGGTATGCAGATCATTCCAAAATCCGGCACGAAGGCAAAAACGAAAAAAAACAAACGGGGCGAGCAGGAGCGCCGCATCAACCGGCTGTCGTTGTTGCTGACCTTGACTGCCGTTTTGTTTTTTACCGGCGCAGTGTGGGCACTGGGCCACGACGGCAAGCTGACCCGGAGCGATGGCCTGGTGCTGGTGGGCCTGTTTCTGTTCTGGCAGTGTTTCCATGTCTTCGACGTGCTGAAGACCAACGTCCGGCAGGGCAGGTCGCTCAGCGTGCTGCTCGTGGTGGATTTTGTTTTGCTCCTCATCGGCGCCTACGGCACATACCTCAGCATCGACGGGCTGGTGACCTGGATTTCCAGCGTTCAAACGGGATTCATCAGCTCGAAATATCTGGGGTGGCTCAGCGGCTGGCTGATGGTGGTGCCCAACGGATTGCTTGCCCTCTACTACGGCTGGAAGGGCCATCCTGAAGTCGTTTACACCTCGCAAGTGGGCGACGGACACATTTGCATCCCGTTGTGCGTCGGGATTTACGCGCTGATGACCGACATGACCGTGCCCGGATTTTTCCAGATCGGCGTGCTGATTCTCATCTGCACGACACTGATCCACTTTGCGTTCGTCGCGCTTTTCGGCCAACTGCCACGGTTCATGGGATGGGTGCTTACGGCCGTGTACGGTCTCTTCCTTTACAAGGGGCTGCTCAGCTGACGTGTGCCGGCCTACAAAGGAAAGACCAGCGGGTCGGACCGGAACCGGTCGCTCATTTCAACGAACGGCACCTGCGCGCTCAACCAGTGGGGGTCCTTGGCGATGGAACTCATCGACTGGGTCGTGTTGTTGCAAATCAGGTAAAGACCGTCGCCTACCACCATGAATGCCTCGAGTTTTGTCCCGAAACCATGCCGCGCGAACTCGAAGTCGCCAAGATTGTGCTTGTCGCTCAACAATTCCGACCGGAGATCCTGCGCATCCGTTGCGAAGTTTTTTTGGAAATCGTCCTTTCTCGGCCCCAGATAGGCCAGAACCCGGCCTTTGTGCTGGACGAGCGAAACGACCGCCCACTCGTCGAAGACGACCTTTTTGTACAGCTCGTTCATCCTGTCGGCGCAGCCGCGGATCAGTTTGCTCGCTTCTTCAAGCGTCATAATCAATTCGATTCTTCGATTCGCTGAGAGCAAAACAAGTTTGTCGGCGCGAAACAAGGGAATTCACGCCGGCGGCGTTTTTCACGTTGATTTCCTGAGAATCGTATCCCGCTGCGCGTTGTCCGCATCCGGACCGGGGTAGTCCAGGTTGTAATGAAGTCCGCGGCTTTCCTGCCGCAGCAGAGCGCACGTGACGATCAGTTCCGCCACCGTCGCGATGTTGCGCAACTCCAGCAAATCGCCCGAGACAATGAAGTCCCAGTAATATTCCTGAATCTCCTCCTGCAGGTTGGCGATCCGCTTCTGCGCGCGCAGCAGACGTTTGTTCGTGCGCACAATCCCGACGTAATCCCACATCAGGCGGCGGATTTCATCCCAGTTGTGCGAGACCACCACCATCTCGTCCGCATCAGTCGCTTTGCCCGACTGCCACGGCTGGATGTTCCCGTCTGGCGGCTGCGGCGTCCCGGCAACCACTTTCATCGCCGCGCGGTGAGCGCACACAAGCGCCTCCAGCAATGAATTGCTCGCCAGCCGGTTCGCGCCGTGCA
>DATNDF010000353.1 GCA_035607015.1 Candidatus Angelobacter sp.
TGGCTCATAATGTTTCAGCCACGGATTAACACGGATGGACACGGAAGGGAAGAAAAGCTTGCCACATCACACGTCGCAGCCGTGTCCGGCGCAAATTGCCGCGCAGAAAAAGCTTCGCTCAGAAAGCGTTCAATTTTTCACACCTGATTATTTCCGTCGGCGGGCCGCTGGCCGGAGCACGCGAGCCGCGTGCTCTCCCCGGCTCAATCCACAAACATGAACTCGTTCGAGAGCAGCAGCACTTGCGCGTATTTCTCCCAGGGCGAGAGCGGTCCGGGCGGCGGTTCAACCGGCCCGACGAAATCTTTCGCCGCGTTCCACTCCCCTGCATATTCCGGCGAACCGCCCGGTGCCGTGGTTTCTTTTGATTTGATCACCGGTGCCCATTTGAAATGGTCGTTCGCATAATTGGCGTTACAGTCCACGACAAAATCAATCGTGTCTCCTTGTTTGACTTCCAGTGATTCAACTTTCGTCTCTGCCTTGCCGTTATGTAACGTCCAGCTCGCAAGCTGGCCGAGGCGGCTGGAAACGATGCGCCCGCGGATGCCGTCGCCTTCCTTGTGTTCGTGCGACAAGGTCCCGCTGATGGAGACGATCGCATCGCGCGGCGAGACCCAGCGCCGGATCGCGGCGTGTTGCAAATCGTTCCCGGCGTGTCCACCTTCAGCCGTCAGGCGGACCCATCCAAGTTTTTCATCGGGCCAGCTGGGTCCACCCTGCCATGCTTCATCAACAAATCGGGCCAAAGATTTGAAAGTTTTTACCCGGTGCGATTGGTCGTCGTATTCCCCGTAACCGTATTGCCAGGGAGAGGCAACCGGCCGTGGAGGCTCCGGTGGCGGCAGGGCCTTCGCCGCCTCGACGAATTGTTCGGCCAGCTGAATCTGGCGCGCCGTGGGTTGCCGCTGGAAAATAAGGCGATAAAGCTCCTGAACCCGACGTTTCGTGTTTTCCAGTGAATCGACCTCGGGTCGCGACGCCAGACTGCGGGCCCGTTCGACGACAAATGGGCTGTTCATGAAAAACAACGCCTGCTGCGGAACGGTGGTGTCAAGGCGTTGCGGGCTGTGCATGTCCGGATTCGCGAAATCAAAGACACGGAAGACGCCGGGCAAAAACTGTCGATCTATAAAACCGTAAATGGTGCGGCGAAGTGGAAAAGGTCTTTTGAACAATTCGACCGGCTTGCCGCCCCCGTCCTGCTGCAACTCGCCGGACACGGCCAGCAAGGAATCACGCATGGATTCGAAGTCCAGTCGCTGGCTGTTGAAGTGCCATAACAGACGATTCTCCGGATCGATACGCGAGGCGGACGGCCGGGTGACAGGGCGCTTCGCAATCTGCGCGCCAGAGGCTGTCCAGGCGTCACTGCTCTGTTGATAGACCGCGGAGAGCATGATGAGGCGATGAAGTTTTTTGACGGACCAGCCTTCATCCATAAAACGGCACGCGAGCCAGTCGAGCAATTCCGGATGGCTCGGTGGTTCGCTGCGTGTTCCAAAGTCGCTCGGTGTCTTGACCAGGCCCGCGCCAAAATGATGCAGCCAGATGCGGTTTACCATCACACGCGCCGTGAGAGGGTTTGATCGGGCTGCGATCGCTTCGGCCAGGTCCAGGCGGCCGCTGCCGCGCGAGAATGGCTTCCGATTTTCGCCCGCCAGAACCTCGAGGAACCGCCGGGGGACCTCCTCACCCTTGTTCGCAGGATTGCCCCGGATGAAAACGCGCGGATTCCGCTGGGTCGGCCGATCCTCCAGAATGACGGCGTACGGAGGCGACGATGATTTGATGATCCACCGATCGATCTCCGCTTGCAGTTTGGCAAGTTCAACGCGTCCGCCTTCATCAAAAAACCATTCGAGGTCCACAATCGCGCCGTGCGGCACCAGCACGGGCGCATCCGGGGCATAAAGCACCTTGCGCAACTCTTCCTGATCCGCGTCCGGCAGTGCGGAAGGAGCCGATAACTTATCCTTCTCAGCTTTCTCCAGAACGCCGCGCCAGGCCTTATGCGCGTCAACCAGCAGTTCACCGTAGTGCTTTGCCACATCAGCCATCGAAGTGGGAGGATTCGCGACAAACGCCTGCAGCACGAGCGGATTGACCGCGGCCGATGACGAACCGGAGCCCGCCTTTGCCGCCGCCGCGTACCTTTGGACAATTTCGGTGGCGTGTGCGCCGAAATCTCCCGATGGCAGTTTCGCGAATTCGTGCCAGAGCGCGAACACGGGATTGAAATTCTTGGATGTCTGGCGGAGATAAGAGTCCCATTGGCGCACGATGGTCGGATTCAGGTCATCCGGACCCCGGATCACGTAAAACTCTTCGCTTGGCAGCTTGTCCACGTTCAACACCGCCTCCAGGTATTCGACGCTCTGATTCCGCAACCGATCGGACAGCTCATCACATTTTTTTCGGAACGTGCCGTTCAGTTTTTCTTCACGTTCATGCAGCCCTTTCACGAAGTCCGTATAGCGTTTGTCCTGGTCCAGATTTGCGACGAGCGGCAAAGCCCGCTCGCTCGAACCGATGAAGACACCGTAGAGGGAATAGTAATCCTTCGTCGGAATCGGGTCGAATTTGTGGTCGTGGCAGCGGGCGCAGCCCACGGTGAGTCCCTGCATGCCGCGCATCACCACGTCGATACGATCATCAATGATGTCATGCACGACGCCAAGGAAGCGGCGCCCCAGCGTGAGAAAGCCCATCGCTGCCAGGTCGCCGTGGTCCCCGCCTTGCACAATCTGGTCGGCCGCAATCTGAAGTTTGAGGAACTTGTCATAGGGCATGTCCTCGTTGAATGCGTGGATGACCCAATCGCGGTAGGCGTAGGATTGGACAAACCGACCTTCTTCGCGATCGGTGTAAACATACCCCTTCGTGTCCGAGTAGCGCGCGACATCAAGCCAGTAACGTCCCCAGCGCTCGCCGTAGCGCGGCGACGACAGCAGGCGGTCCACGACCCGCGCGAACGCCTCCCGCGACGTATCGTTGAGGAACATGTCCACTTCCTCCGGCGCGGGTGGCAGGCCGGTCAGGTCATAGGTGGCGCGCCGGATCAATGTGCGCCTGTCCGCGGCCGGTGAAGGTTGAAGACCTTTTTCCTCCAGCTTTGCGAGAATGAACCGGTCAACCGGCGTCCGGGACCAACGGGTGTTTCTGACTTTTGGAACGGACGGCTCTTTCGGCGGTTGAAATGACCAGAACGTTTTCGCCGCGGATTTTTTCTGCTTCCGAACTTCGAGCTCGCTTGTGCGCGGGTCGGGCGCACCCATCT
>DATNDF010000354.1 GCA_035607015.1 Candidatus Angelobacter sp.
GCGTCGCGATCCCGAAATGATGGAGTCGTGTTTATTTCCTGCGAACAGCAACGCGCCTAATCCGGGTCATTAACCGGCGCGAAATCGTGAAAAATTTCACAAACTTTCTTGCCCGCGTCTGTGACGAGGATTAAACATGCCGTGCGGTTTCGGGATGCCTCTGATTTTGTCGTCGCGGTGCCAAAATATGGCCGGCGATAAAAAGCGTTGACGCTGGCGGGCTATTCGCAACAATCACCGGCTCGCGCGAAAAAAAGCTGTGTCCTGACCGCTTACCGGAACGGTTGCGCGAGCGAACAAACTAAATGTCGGACATCTTTCCAAAGTGGACGAACCGGCTTCCCCTTCAAATCGCCGTCGGCACTTTGCTCCTCGGCACCGCGTTGACCGCAGGTATGTGGTACTATTTCACTCCAAAATACACGCGGGTCGGCTATCAGCCCATTCAACCGGTCGCATTTTCACATGCGATTCACGTGGACCAGCTCGGCATGGATTGCCGGTATTGCCACAGCACTGTGGAGAAATCCTGGTATTCCAATGTTCCGTCCGCGTCCACCTGCATGAACTGTCACAATCAGGTTTTGAAGGACAGTTCCAAACTGGAGCTGGTTCGGGAAAGCGCGGCCACGGGCAAGCCGATTCCGTGGGTTCACATCCACAAGACTCCCGACTACGTGTACTTCAACCATTCCGTTCATGTGAACCGGGGCATCAGTTGCGTTGAGTGCCACGGACAGATCAACAAGATGGACGAGGTTTATCATGCGAAGCCGTTCAGCATGAGCTTCTGTCTGGACTGCCATCGCAATCCTGCGGCGCATGTGCGCCCACCCGACAAGATCACCGACCTGGATTGGAAGTGGAACGACGACCCGAAGATCGCCGCCGAATTGCAGAAGCAGAACGGCGATAAGTTCGTCCACGACTGGAAGGTCCAGTCGCTGCAAAGCTGTTCCACCTGTCACCGATGAGCAAAACCATTCCTCCAACCTGCCCGGAACCGGAGACCGGCCCGAAGTACTGGCGCAGCCTGGATCACCTGGCCGACACGGCGGAGTTTCGCCAGTGGGTGGAGCGCGAATTCCCGGCGGGCGCCAGCGAACTGACCGACCCGGTGACGCGGCGGCATTTCGTGAAGATCATGTCCGCGTCGTTTTTGCTGGCGGGTTTTGGTCTGAGCGGCTGTCGCCGGCCGGAGGAAAAGATTCTGCCGTTCGGCAAGGCGCCCGAAAACTTCATTCACGGCGCCCCGGAATTCTTCGCGACCGCCATGCCCACGCGCGGCACCGCCGTTCCACTGGTGGTCAAATCGAGTGACGGCCGACCGACCAAGATTGAGGGCAACGGGTTACACCCGGACAGCAACGGCGCTGCCGACCGTTACGCGCAAGCGTCCGTTCTGGATGTTTACGACCCCGACCGCGCGATGCGGTTCGTGAAGAACGGCAACACGGTGAGGCGCGAGGAAGCCCTGGATTTCCTGGGCGAGCTGTCGAAGAAGGCGCAGGGAGATGGAGGTCAGGGACTGTGTTTTTTGCTGGGGCGCAGCAGTTCGCCGTCCCGCGCGCGGCTGCAGAAACTTGTTGGTGACAAATTTCCGAAGGCGCGCTGGTTTGTCCACGAACCGGTGGATTTTGACATTCACCGCCAGGCGGCGGCGCTCGCGTTCGGCAAATCCGTCCGGCCATATTACAAACTCGACGAAGCAAAGGTCATCCTCTCGCTTGACTGTGATTTCATTGGCGGCGAAGAAGACGCCTACATCAATATCCGGCGTTTCATCAAAGGCCGGAAGGTTGAGAAACCGGCCGACTCGATGAACCGCCTTTACGTGGTCGAAGGGTTGTTCACGCTGACGGGCGCGAATGCAGACCATCGGTTGCGCGCGCCGGCAGGCGCAACGCTTGCCTTGGCGGCGCGTCTGGCGGGGGAGGTTCTCCGGCAGGGCGGCGCTTTGAGTGAGATGGGCGGAGTGCTGCAAACGCTCGGAGCGGGAACGCAGGCCAATGAAAAGTGGATCACCGAATGCGCAAAGGATTTGCGGGCAAACGCCGGCAACAGTCTGGTTCTTGCCGGTCAGCGCCAGCCCCTCGCGGTTCATCTTGTCGCCAACGCGCTCAACGTCGCCCTTGGCAATGTCGGCAAAACGGTCGTTTTCCTTGATTCGCCCGAGCCAAAAGAAGAAACGATTTTCGACCTCGCGGAGACGTTGAATGCGGGGCAGGTCGGGACGCTGGTGATTCTGGGCGGCAATCCGGTTTACAACGCGCCTGCGGATTTGAACTGGGCGCAGGCGCAGCGCAAGGCGAAGACGGTCGTTCGCCTCGGCTATTACGAGGACGAGACGTTTGCCGTGAGTGACTGGCATCTGCCGCTGGCCCATTACCTCGAATCGTGGGGCGACGCGCGCACGGCGGACGGCACACTCGTTCCGGTGCAACCGCTCATTGAACCGTTGTTCGGTGGCGTCCCGGAACTGGAAGTCCTCGCGAGAATTGGTGGCCTGGACACGATCAAGCCGCATGACATCGCTCGCGAAACGTATCGCGGCATCGCCGGCGACGGCGAAGACAACTGGAAACGATTCCTGCACGACGGTTTCCTGCCCGGCAGCGCGTCCAATCCGGTGGCAGTCCAGTTCGACGCGGCAGCTGCGGGGAAGGCGATTGGCACGGCAAAGTCCGCGCCGGCCCCGACCGCGGACTCGCTCGAAGTTATTTTCCATCGTGACTACAAACTGGACGACGGCCGTTACAACAACAACGGGTGGTTGCAGGAGCTGCCCGATCCGGTGACCAAGCTCGTCTGGGAAAATGTGATTTTGTTGAGCCCGACGACCGCGGACAACCTTGGCCTGCTCATCCACAACAACGAGAACAACAA
The DNA here is from genome assembly GCA_035607015.1 of Candidatus Angelobacter sp. NCBI lineage: Bacteria > Pseudomonadati > Acidobacteriota > Terriglobia > Candidatus Angelobacter > Candidatus Angelobacter sp. The sequence goes on from DATNDF010000354.1 coordinate 2,887, forward strand.
GCTGTTCGTCCCCTTGGTTCGGATTCAACTCGATGGCCGCGAAATCGTGGGCCCGGTCTGGAAACAACCGGGCATGGCGGACAATGTCGTCGGCCTGGCGCTCGGTTATGGCCGTCAGAAGACGGGTCGCATCGGTCACGGTTCCGGCTACGATGCCTACCGCCTGCGCGCGACAAA
>DATNDF010000355.1 GCA_035607015.1 Candidatus Angelobacter sp.
TTTCTGCCTTCCGCCGCGCCCGTATCCGAGCTGCCTCCGGTGCATCTCGCGATTCACAAATTCCAGATCGACCGGAACGCCCGCGGGCAATCCGGAGATCCAGGCAATCAGCGCTTGCCCGTGAGATTCGCCGGCCGTGAAGAATCGCAGCATTTCGTTGGGTGTTCGCGTGCACTCGAAAGACGCACGATTCTACCGGACGCTCCCGCGCTCGTAAAGCAATCATGCGTATTGGAATTCACTCCGAGATGCCTTGACGTCCTCCATACTCAACGTTACGCTGTCGAAGCTCCAATTTGCACGATGGCGACGCTCACCCCCAAAACGCCTGAACCCGCCACTCCTTCGCCATCCGTTGCGTTGGGCGACACGCTCAAACGCAAAATTCTTTCTCTTCAGAGCTATTCTCAACTGGTCGGCGATGCGGTTTCGAAGATCTTCACGGCGCCTCACTACCCGGAAGACGTGCTGGAACAGATGGACGCCATCGGCGTCGGCTCGCTTCCGATTATTCTCCTCACGGGCTTTTTTATCGGCGGCGTGATGGTTTTGAACACAGCGCAGCAATTCCAGCGATTTGGAGAAACGGCGCTGACGGGCGACACCGTGGCGATCGCTCTGGTGCGCGAACTGGGCCCGACGATTGCGGGACTGCTGGTCACTGGACGAAATGGTTCGGGCATCGCTTCGGAGTTGGGGTCGATGGTGGTGACGGAGCAGGTGGACGCAATGCGCGCGCTGGGGACGGACCCGGTACGAAAGCTAGTCGTCCCGCGGCTGATTGCCACGGTGCTCGTTTTGCCGTTGCTCACGGCCGTGGCTGACCTGATAGGTCTGATCGGAGGCTATATCGTCGCCCATTTCACACTAGGCTTGAGCGCCGCCGAATTCTGGAATCGCGCTGTCAACGCCTTGGCTTTTGGCGACCTCTTCATGGGTCTTGCCAAGCCTTTCGTTTTCGCCATTATCATTTCCACGGTGGCATGCTACTACGGCCTGCGAACGCGCGGCGGCACGCAAGGTGTCGGCCGTGCCACCACGACCGCCGTCGTCGTGGCTTCCGTCGCGATTCTCGTCAGCGACTTCTTTTTGGGCAAGCTCTTGCTGTACTGGTTTACCTAGCGATGCCGTGCCCGGTTTTCCCCGGCCGCGTGCGCGTTTCCATCTATAATCAAGTCGCGTACGGGAATGGAGCGCGATGTCAAGCCAGCCCATAAGTAATGTCGTTCCGGGTGAACCTTTAATCCGCTTCGAGGACGTGAGCATTTCCTTCGATGAAGGCGAAGTGCTTCGCGGCATCTCGTTCGAAGTGGTTCCCGGCGAGACGAAGGTTGTCGTCGGAGAAAGCGGCTCCGGTAAGACTGTTCTTCTGAAACTGGCGGCGGGGCTGTTGCGTCCGGAGTCTGGCCGCGTTGTCGTGATGGGGCACGACCTCACCGCCATGAACGAAGTGGAGTTGCTCGACTTCCGGCGGCGCATCGGTTTTGTTTTCCAGGAAGGGGCGCTGTTCGATTCGCTGAACGTGGCGGAGAATGTTTCGTTTCGCCTCGACGAAGAAGCTGTTCCCCCTGAGGAAACTGAACCGCGAGTTCGCGAAGCCCTTCGTTTCGTCGAAATGGAGGGCTCATACAACAAATTCCCCGATGAACTTTCCGGAGGGATGCGTCGCCGCGTGTCCATCGCACGCGCTCTGATCAACCAGCCGCCCATCGTCTACTACGATTCGCCGACCGGCGGCCTGGACCCAATTACGAGTCAGACTATCATTACGCTTATCCTGCGCCTGCGCGACCTGAGCGGAGTTACGTCGCTGCTCGCAACCCATCGTCTTCAGGACGCTTTCGGTTTGGCGAATTTCGTGTTTGATTCAAAATCCGACCACGTTGTTCCTGTCTGGGAAGAAAAGGATGGACGCCATTTTTCGCCGACCAACTTTCTGGTGCTGCGTGACGCGCAAGTTTATTTTCAAGGCGAGACGCAGGAGCTATTGGAGTCGAGTGATCCCTATCTTCGTGAATTTTTATCTTGAAGAACATTTTGTGGTTGCGGAATAAACATTTTCTTTGAAATTCGATTGAGTTCACAGGAGGAGAGAAATGGCGCAACGGAAACAACTCACGTGGACGGAACTTCGCGTAGGCCTGTTTGTTCTGGCCGGATTGGCGCTGCTGGCAGTCGCCATTTTTTACGTCACCGGTGTGAATTGGGGCGCAAAATATTCGCTCAAGACCTATTTGCCAGAGGTTTCGGACCTCCAGGTGGGCGCGCCCGTGAGTCTGGACGGCGTGACGGTCGGCAGTGTGCAGCACCTCAAAATCAATCCGTATCCCACGGATCGCATGCACAATATTGAAATCGACATGCGCGTTGATAAGCGCTATCAAAGTCTGATTCGTACCGATTCGCAGGCCAGCCTTGTGACCTCAGGTCTTCTCGGCAATAGGTATGTGACCGTTTCGCGGGGCTTTCAGGGTGCGGTGGTTCAGAATCAAGGCACGGTTCCCGGAAAGGCTGGAAACGACATGCAGGAAATCGTTGAGCGCGGCGTTGAGCTGGAGGCGAATCTTGGCCAATTGACGCAGCAGGTGGGCGACATCATCGGCGCGGTCCGCAAAGGGCAAGGCACCATCGGCAAGTTAATCTACGATCCGTC
>DATNDF010000356.1 GCA_035607015.1 Candidatus Angelobacter sp.
CTTTACCGACGAACGATATTTGTGAGCAAATCAATACGGGTCGATTCAAATCGCGTTCCCGCAGGTCGAGTCCGGATTTCGTTCGCCCTTGCCCTGCCGCAGCGCGTTCCTATAATGCGCCGGTGCTCGACATCAAACTGATCCGTGACCGGTCCGACCATGTTCGCGAACGCCTTGCCACGCGTGGTGGAGGGGACGAGATCAGGATAGATGAGGTGCTTGCGTTAGACGAGCAACGCCGCAAGCTGCTTGCGGCGGCCGAGGGTCTAAAAGCGCAACGGAACCGCGCGTCGAAAGAAATCGGCGCGCTCATGGGGCAGAAAAAGACGACGGAAGCGGAGGCCCGGAAGACCGAGATGCGCGCCATCGGGGACAAAATTGCCGAACTCGACAAAGAAGTTGAGGATGCGGAGAGGCGGCGGGAAGAGATCCTTTTGCGCCTGCCGAACATTCCGCACCAGTCCGTGCCCATTGGCAAGTGTTCGGCTGACAACCTGGAAGTGCGCCAGTCTTCGATGGCAAAAAGGGACTTCGGAGAGTTCACACCAAAACCGCACACGCAGTTGTGCGAGAAACTGGGGTTGGTGGACTTTGAGCGGGGCGCCAAACTTTCCGGCAGTGGGTTCCTGCTTTACGCCGGCTGGGGTGCACGGCTCGAACGAGCATTGATCCAGTTTATGCTCGACGTTCACACGGGTAATCACAATCCGGGCAGCGGCGATCATCCCGAACCGTGTTACAAAGAGATTTCACCACCTTACATCATCAATCGTGATTGCATGATTGGTGTCGGACAGTTTCCCAAGTTTGAAGACCAGGCTTATGCTGTGCAGGAGGGGCTGGATAAAAACACGATGGGCAAACTTTATTTGCTGCCGACTGCGGAAGCCCCGGTGGCCAACATTCACCGAGGGGAAGTCCTGAAGGAAAGCGATCTGCCTATCCGGTACTGTGCTTACAGCCCTTGCTTTCGAGCAGAGGCGGGCGCCGCCGGTGTGGGGACTCGCGGTATGATCCGCGTGCATCAGTTCGACAAGGTGGAATTGATCAAAATCGTAAAGCCGGAGGACGGTGACGCCGAATTGGAAAAGATGGTGCGAAGCGCGGAGACAGTCCTCAAGTGCCTCGGACTTCATTACCGCGTGGTCATGCTCTGCACGGGTGACATGGGGTTCGCCAGCGCCAAAACATACGACATCGAAGTGTGGGCGCCGGGGCAGGGGAGTTACCTGGAAGTTTCAAGCTGCTCGAACTGCGAAGACTTTCAGGCGCGCAGGATGAACTTGCGATTCAAGACGGAGGACGGTGAGAACAGGTTTCCGCATATCCTGAACGGCAGCGGCACGGCACTGGCGCGCGTGTTTGTGGCACTCGTCGAAACGCATCAGCAGGCAGACGGAGGCATCTCTGTCCCCGCTAGCCTCTGGCCCTACCTGGGCATGGACGCTGGAAACTGCCGCATCGGCAATTGATCGCGGACCCTCGCACCCGGTGAAAATTCTGATTGCCAGCAGCGAGGTGCATCCGTATTCGAAAACCGGAGGGCTCGCCGACATGGTGGGAGCACTTGCCAAGTCTCTGGCCAGAGCAGGACTGCAGGTTGACTGCGTGACACCGCTCCACCGGGGAATTCGGGAGAAGTTCCCGGACATTCATCCCTTTGACTGGCGCATGGATCTGCCATTGGGAGTTGACCTGGTCTCGGCGAGGCTCTTCAAGCGCGACTGGATTCCTGGCCTCACTGTCTATTTCGTGGATCAACCCGCATTTTTTCAACGGGACGCGCTATATCAGGAAGCCGGGGTCGATTACCCCGACAATGCTGAGCGTTTCATTTTCTTTTCCAAGTGCATCGTTCACCTGGCGCGCTACCTGCCATCGCAACCTGAGCTGATCCATCTGCACGACTGGCAGGTCGCGCTGGTACCGCTGCTGGTCAAACACCAGCGCGAAACTGAAGGGTGGGGGAGCGCCCCGGCAACCTGTCTGACCATCCACAATCTTGCCTACCAGGGCGTATTTCCCCGCTCCGCATACGATCTGACCAATCTCCCCGACAAATACTTCAGTCCGGATGGCGTGGAGTTTTACGGTCGCTTGAATTGTTTGAAGGCGGGCATCTGCTATGCGGACGCGATCACAACGGTCAGTCCCCGCTATGCACGCGAGATTACAACCGAGACATTTGGCTGTGGACTCGACGGAGTTCTGCGTAAACGACAGCGGTCGCTGGTTGGCATCCTGAACGGTGTCGATTATTCGGAATGGAATACCGACAAAAATCCACACCTGCGAAATCATTTCACGGTTCGCGACCTGCAGGGCAAGGATGCTGAAAAACTTTCCCTTCAGATGGATCTTGGCCTGCCCCATGCCGCCCGGACACCCCTGTTTGGCAGCATCACCCGGCTCGTGGACCAGAAAGGAAGCGATATTCTATTGGCGGCGTTGGAAGAAATGCTGTCTGCGGACATGCAATTCGTCCTCCTCGGCAGTGGGTCACCGATTCTTGAAAAAGCCTTTCAAGATCTCGCCCGACGGCATCGCGGCAAAGTCGCGGTCAAAATCGGTTACGACCACGCGTTGTCACATCGAATCGAGGCCGCCAGTGATTTTTATCTGATGCCGTCCCGCTTCGAACCCTGCGGCTTGAATCAAATGTACAGCCTGCGTTACGGGACCATTCCCGTTGTCCGGACCACGGGCGGGCTTGACGATTCCGTGATCGATCTCACGGAGGATCTGGAGCGCGCCAACGGAATAAAATTCTACGGTTACTCCTCCCGCGCTCTCGCCAAAGCGATCCGCAAAGCGCTGGCGCTTTACGATGCGCAGGAGTTGTTCCGCCGAATTCAGACCAACGGTATGTCTGTCGATTTTTCCTGGCAGCGGACGTCCGAGGAATATGTTGCGGTCTATCACCAGGCACTGGAAGCGGAAAAAAAGAACGGTTCGCACCCAACGCTAGAGAAATAAGCAACAGGGCCGGGATGACCGATTTGATATGAGTATAACAAACATTGTGCGAATTAGTGAGGCTTGTTTTTGAACCGATTACAAAGTCTGCATCGTTACGGTTCTTTTGTGAAAAGGAGCGTATCTCGGCCGTTGCTTGCATTCATTCTTCAGACTTAGTGCGCCGACCATCCAAATCGTGATCCAATCGGCCAGTAAACGAAGCAGTACTTTCCAATAACACTCTTGGCCGGGATGGCGCCCCACGCCCGGGAATCCAGGCTGTTCATGGTGTTATCGCCCATCACCAGGTAGGATTTTGGAGGAACCATCACACCGCCGGGTTTGTCGAGAAAATAAGGGGCAAGAAATTCGGAATTGACGTGACCTGAGTAATGACTCTCACGCGGTGGCTCTTTCGGATTGAAGGAATACACGGCGTCAAAACGCGGAACCGAAGCATCAAGGCGCCTGTCGTCGACAATGAGATGGCGATCACTGCCCATCTGCACGCGTTCGCCGCCGAGTGCGACCAGCCTTTTCACATAGAATTGATCATCGGGGATGTGAAAGGCTTCGCGCTGAGCTTCGGGTATGCCTTTGGTCTCAAACACGATGATTTCCCCGCGCTCTGGACGACGAAAATTGTAGGTCAGCCGGTCAACAAACAGATGATCGCCGGCAAACACTTTGGTTTTAAGGATGGTGTCGCCTTTGTGGTAAAGATGTCGAGGCTTCACGCCAGCGTAATCGAGCAGGAAGATATCCGATGGGTTTTCTGCGAAGCGCCTTGGCGGCAGTCCTTCCGGTGGCGACCAAATCGTGTACCAGTGGCCGCCTACTTTGAACCGCTGGCGTTTTATGAACGGTAAGAGGCCTTGCACGGGCTCGATTTGCTCCAACATACCGTCGGCTTGCGCCACTTGTTGATAGTACACATAACCGTTGAGCCAGTGCTCGAAGAACCGCCGGAGCGGCGTCGGAATTTCCGCGTTGGGCAGGTCGAGGAGATTCTCGGCGGTAATTCCGTAAAGCGTGGGCTGCATCGAGCCGGTCGGAATTTTGAACGGCTTGAAAAAAAACGTATGGATTCCCACCGCGGCAGCCGCCGCGACAAGGACGACCTCGACATTCTCTCTCAGTCGCTGGTGAGGATAAGGTCTTAGCCATCGAGCCGCCGCCCTCTCCAGGTCTGCGATCGGCCCGACGAGGAGCCTGGGGTCTGCGTTGACCGCGAGTTGTGAGCGGACTGCAAACACCGCGAGGGACATGTGTTCAAGCGCGTGCGGATCGAGTTGGTCGCGCTGCGCATTGACGATTCCGCGCACTTGCCTGCACAGATAGGATGCCCGTCGGACTGTGCGCGAGAAAAGCCAGCGGACAATCATGCGCTCCTTGCGCGTCAGCGGTAGCCCCAGCCAAAACGGCTCGAGGCGTCCTCCCTCCCGCCGATCGGCCAGAAAACGAAGCTCGCCTTTCCCACAACCTTTTCCTCCGGGAAATCCCCCCAGGCACGTCCGTCGTGGCTGTTCATTGTGTTGTCTCCAAAAGCGAGATAATGACGCGGGCGCACAACGAATTCGCTCGTTTCCTCCGGAAACAACGGAGCCAGATTCACGTAGGGCAGGTACTCCCTGCCGACGACTCCATTGACGTGCCCGGAAAAATGATCTTTTTCGGGAGGTTTTTTTGGGTCAAATCCGTAAACGTTCTCAAACCCAGGCGTTGAGGCATCGAGGCGTTTTCCATTGATAATGACGTGCCGGTCGTTGCCAATCCGGACGTGCTCGCCGCCCAATGCGACAAGCCGTTTGATGTAATGAGTGTTTTGGATGAGACCCGGGATGCCGGTTGACTCAAAAACAATGATCTCGCCGCGGCGCGGATGCCGGAAATTGTAGGTCATCCGGTTCACGAACAAATGATCGCCACTGACAAGTTTCAGTTTTACAAACTCCTCGTTCTTCTGAATCATCTGGCCATCTTCGAGACCTGCGCGTCTCGCAAGATCATCTGGAGCATCGGGCGTAAACCAAAACGTGTAACTCTTCCCTCCCACCCAGAGGGTCTGCTTGTTGATCAGGCCGAACTTTTTTGTGGGTTCAATTCTCAACTCTCCACTGGATTCTGCCACGGCGTCAAAGTAGTGAACCCCCGACCAGCAAAGCTGAAGGAACCGGTCGAAGCCCCCGGGGAACTTTACGTCCGGCCTGTTCCGCAGGTTTTCGGAGGTGATTCCCCACAACGTGGGCTGCGCCGAACCCGATGGGATGGCCATCGGCTGAAAGAAAAAAGTGCGCAAGGCCAGAACGACAGCGCCCGTGACGAGAAACACCTCGATGTTTTCGCGCACGGAAGCGCTCGGATACGGCTTGAGTTTCTCCCCAGCGACCTTTTCAAGTTGCTGCATCCGCTTCTCGATTTCATCGAGTTTGACACCCGAGCAGATTGCGGTGCGCAACTCACGCGCAACCTTGAGGGTTTCCTGAATCTCTTCCGGCGACAGCAGGTCCTGCTGGGCGTGAACAAGTTTGCGGACCTGACGGCACATATCAACAGCCTGCCGCACTTTCTTGGACAGAAACCACCGCAGAATGAGTGTTCCCATGTTATGCCTTTAATACCTCGATGAAAGCTTCCTGTGGAATGTTGACCGAGCCGACCGATTTCATCCGCTTCTTTCCCGCCTTTTGCTTTTCAAGCAGTTTGCGTTTGCGCGAAATGTCGCCGCCGTAGCATTTCGCAGTCACATCCTTGCGCAGGGCGCTGACCGATTCGCGAGCGACCACTTTTCCGCCGATGGCCGCCTGGATGGCCACCTGGAATTGTTGCCTCGGAATGACTTCTTTGAGTTTCGCCGCCAGAGCCCGTCCCCTGCTCTCGGCCTTGCTGCGATGCACAATGCACGAAAACGCGTCCACCGGCTCGCCGTTCACCAACATGTCGAGTTTCACCATGTCCGATTCCTGATATTCTTCGCGTTCGTAGTCCATCGAGCCGTAACCTCGGGTGAGACTTTTAATGCGATCATGAAAATCAATCAGGATTTCGTTCAACGGAATACGGCTCGTCAACATCACCCGCCGCGGGTCCAGAGTTTCGGTATGGTCGACGGCGCCGCGCTTTTCAGAAATCAACGCCATCATGTCGCCGATGTATTCATTCGGGCAAATGACGAACGCCCTGACCATGGGTTCCGCGATCTTTTCGATGAAGTTGGCTTCCGGCAGATAGGCCGGGTTGTCGATTTGCTTCAGGGATTTGTCCGTCATGGTAACGTGGTAAACCACGCTCGGATAGGTCGCGATAATGTCCATGCCGTATTCGCGCCGCAACCGCTCCTGGACGATTTCCAGATGCAGCAAGCCAAGGAATCCACAACGGAACCCGAAACCGAGCGCCACCGAACTCTCTGGTTGAAAAACGAAAGCAGAATCGTTCAGTTGCAACTTGGCCAGGTTGGTTTTCAAGTGCTCGTAGTCGGCCGTGTTGATCGGATAAATACCGCTGAAGACCATCGGATGAACCTCCTGAAAGCCATGCAACGCCGGCGAGGCATGCCGCGCGTCTGTAATCGTATCGCCCATCTTCACTTCCTCGGGGCTTTTGATGTTTGCTGTGATGTATCCGGTCTCACCGGTTTCGAGTCTCTCGCGAGCGTAAGGTTTTGGATTGAAGCTGCCGACTTCTTTCACTTCCACGGTCTTGTTGGAATGCAGGAGCTTCACCTGCATGCCCGGTTTTAACTCGCCATTGAACACGCGGACGTGCGTCACCACACCTTTATAGGTGTCGAAGTAAGAGTCGAACACCAGGGCCTGTATGGACGGAGCGCCGGTGGGCTTTGGGGGCGGGATACGCGCCACGATGGCTTCCAGAATATCGTCAATGCCAATCCCTTCTTTCGCGCTGGCAAGGATCGCGCTATCCGCCGGAATCGCCAGTATGTCCTCCAATTGTTGCCGGGCCAGGGCGACATCCGCGTGAGGCAGGTCAATTTTATTGATGATCGGAATGATCGCCAGGTCCTGCTTCATTGCAAGGTGAACGTTTGCGACCGTCTGCGCCTCGACACCCTGCGCGGCATCAACAATCAGCAACGCGCCCTCGCAGGCACTCAGGCTGCGTGAGACCTCGTAGGTAAAATCCACGTGACCCGGCGTATCTATCAGATTCAATTCGTACGTCTCTCCGTTTTTCGCCTGATAAAGCATGGTAACCGGATGTGCCTTGATGGTAATGCCGCGCTCACGCTCCAAATCCATTGAATCGAGCAATTGATTCTGCATCTCACGGTCGGAAATCGTACCGGTCCGGTGCAAAAGGCGGTCGGAGAGCGTCGTCTTCCCGTGATCAATGTGGGCGATAATGCTGAAATTGCGTACGTGCTCTGCGTCCATCCGGTGATCCAGTTTTTAATTCAAACTTGAAACCAACAGCCGCGAGAAGATACCGGCGTACCCTCCCAAGAAAAAGGGAATTCTGTCCGCAGATGGTTGGAAACCCGCAACGGATTCAGACCCGTCTTGTCAGTGCAACGCCCTGCCTGAGCAGCGCGTCGGCGTTGGCGTCTGTCCTGCCCTCGGCATAAATCCGCAGGACAGGCTCCGTTCCAGATCCCCGCAACATGAGCCACGAGCCATCGGCGGCGATGAACTTCACGCCGTCGAAGGCCTTCACGTCGGCGAGCGGCGAGCGAAGTAGTTTCGCGGGCGGATCAGTCTGGCAGAGCTGCATCAATGCGGAGCGCTTTTCCAACGGGAAATGTGTGTCAATACGCGCATATCGGTGCGGGCCGAAACTCTTTTCGAGGCCGGCGATGAGTCTGTTGATCGATTTGCGCTCGGTCGCCAGCAGCTCCAGCAACATCATTCCAGCCAGAATGCCATCCCGTTCCGGAATGTAATCAGGAAATCCAATGCCACCACTTTCCTCAAAGCCGAGCAATACACGGCCCTTCATCATTTCGGCAGCGATGTATTTGAACCCAACACTGGTCTCGACCAATTCCATGCCGTAAGCCGAGCAGATTTTATCCACCATCGAGGTCGTGGTCAGCGCCTTGACGACCCGTCCCCCGGCTTTTCGGTTCACGATAAAATGCCGCAACAACAGGCAGATAAGTTGATGCGTCGAGAGCGGATTGCCGTGGCCATCCATGCCCCCTACCCGGTCGGCGTCGCCATCGGTCACGAGACAAAAATCGTGCGGATGCTTCTTGAGAAACGCCGTGCTCGGACCGTAATTCTTCGGAATCGGCTCGGGATTGATGCCGCCAAAAAACGGGTTGTGCGCCGCATTTAACGTCGTGACTTTGCAACTGGTTCCAGCAAGCAGGGCGTCGAAACACCCGGCGCCGACACCGAACAGCGGATCGTGCGCGAACCGCAGCCCCGACTTGGCGATCAGTTCCAGATCAACAAGTCTCCTGATTGCCACATAATGGGCGGGACGAAGGTTTTTGACGAGAACCCGGCCTTGTCGAATCGCGTCGTCGAGTGGAACAGAACGAACCGGATTGTGATTCAGGATCGCCTCAACGCCCCGGCAGACCTCCGGTTCTGCAGAACCGCCATAGTTCGCCTTCAATTTGAACCCGTTAAACGCGGGCGGATTATGGCTCGCCGTTATCATTACGCCACCGACGGCGCGTTGCTGGCTGACGGCAAGGGAGACGGCGGGCGTGGGCGTGGGTTCAGAGGTTAACGTGACCTGGAAACCATTTCCGGCGAGAATTTCCGCGGTCCGGCGGCCGAACTGGTCGGACAGGAACCGCCGGTCGTAACCCACGACGGCCTTCCGCGCCGTTCCTGGGGACGGATTGCTGGTCCAATAATCGGCAGTCGCCTGAGCCACGCGCTCAACGTTGCTGAATGTGTAGTCCTCCGCGATGACCGCGCGCCATCCGTCAGTGCCAAACTGGATCCTGCCCATAATTTCAGTTTGTGGCCGGCGACCGTTCGTCCACGATCTTTTGCATTTTTCTCAACGCCCACTTGATATTTCGATGTTTGAAAAGTCCCGTGCCGCTGACAAAAGTATCTGCCCCCGCGTGAGCGCAATCGGCGGCAGTTTGAAAATTGATGCCGCCGTCCACCGTAATGCGGTACTCTAACTTCCTCTCCCGCCGCCACGAGTGCCCCTGCTGTATTTTCGGCAGGGTCTCGGTGATGAAAGCCTGGCCTCCGAACCCGGGATTGACTGTCATGATGAGCAGCGAATCAATCTGATTCAGAAACGGCTCCACGTGGGGCATCGCCGTGGGTGGATTGATTGCCAGGCCGACTTTCTTCCCCAGGGATTTAATCTTCCACAGCAACGGCGTGACGCGATCGCCCAGTTCAACATGCACGGTCATCTGGTCGGCTCCGGCTTTTGCAAATGGTTCCAAAAGTATCTCCGGGCGCGAACACATCAAATGGACATCCAGGAACATCTTCGTCAATGGCCTCAGTACCCGCACAACTTCGGGGCCGAAGGAAATGTTGGGAACAAAATGGCCATCCATGATATCCAGGTGCAACCACTCAGCCCCGGCCTTGTCCGCCCGGTGGGTTTCCGCGGCCAGCCTTCCGAAATTCGCGGCCAGCAGGGACGGTGCAATAATCATGCGCCAAAGCATACCGGACCGGGGCCGATTGAGGAAAGACGGAATGCAGAGATGACCGAAGAAAAAAACGCGCGCTCGTCAGTCCGTCGCGTTTCCTTGAATCAGGCGGTCGCCGGTGCCGCGGCGCCGCCGAGCCCGGGGTCGAGTTTCGGCGGGGCCGGTTTGGGGATCTCCGGCAACGGAGTGACCGCCTGTGCTCCGGATGGCGGGTCAACCTGCGGTGTCGGCGGCGGGGGCGTAAATTTGCCGGTTCGCACGATTTCCTCCACTTGCTGACCGTCCAGTGTTTCGTATTCGAGCAGGGCGTTGGCGATCACTTCCAGTTTGTCGCGATGGCTGTTGATGAGTTCCTTTGCGCGTCCATAGGCCTCGTCAATGAATCGTTTGACCTCGGCATCGATTTCTTCTGCGGTTTTCTCGCTGTAATCCTTGGAGCGCATCATATCCCGGCCAAGGAACACGTACTCCTGCGTCTCGCCGTATTGAATCATGCCCAGCCGCTCGCTCATGCCCCAATGCATGACCATCGCCTTCGCGAGTTGGGTCGCCTGCTGGATATCCATTGCCGCGCCACTGGAAACGTCGTCAATGACGAATTCCTCCGCAATCCGCCCCGCCATGGTCATGATGATTGTATCCACAGCTTGTTTCTTCCGCATGGAGAGAACGTCCTCCTTGGGAAGCGACATCGTGGATCCGAGCGCGCGGCCGCGGGGAATGATCGTGACCTTGTGCAGCGGATGAGTGTGTTTGAGAAGAACATTCACCAGCGCGTGCCCCGCCTCGTGCCATGCGGTGGCGCGCTTTTCCTCGTCCGACATGGCCAGGCTGCGCCGTTCGCGACCCCAACGGACTTTATCACGGGCCTCTTCCAGTTCCTTCATGCCCACGGCCTTCTTGTTGGTGCGCGCCGCCAGCAACGCGGCTTCATTCAAAAGATTGGCCAGTTCCGCGCCGGAAAAACCCGGAGTGCCGCGCGCAATCACACTCAAGTCCGCCGTCGGTTCCAGTTTCACATTCTTCGCATGCACCTTGAGAATGGCTTCGCGGCCTCGAACGTCGGGCAGATTCACGGTGATCTGCCGGTCAAACCGTCCCGGCCTCAGCAGCGCGGGGTCCAGCACGTCGGGACGATTCGTCGCGGCGATGATGATGATCCCCTCTTGTGTGTCAAAGCCGTCCATTTCGACGAGCAGCGCATTGAGGGTCTGTTCGCGTTCATCGTTGCCGCCGCCCAGGCCGTGTCCCCTGCTCCGCCCCACCGCGTCTATTTCATCGATAAAAACCAGACATGGCGTGTTCTTACGGGCCTGCTCAAACATGTCGCGTACGCGGCTGGCTCCCACGCCGACGAACATCTCAACAAAATCCGATCCGCTGATGCTGAAAAATGCCGCATCCGCCTCGCCCGCGATCGCTTTGGCGAGCAATGTTTTTCCGGTGCCCGGAGCGCCCACCATCAGGATCCCCTTGGGGATGCGACCGCCGAGCTTTTGGAATTTCTTGGGATCTTTCAAAAACTCGACCAGTTCGGACACTTCCTCCTTGGCCTCATCCACGCCGG
>DATNDF010000357.1 GCA_035607015.1 Candidatus Angelobacter sp.
GAATTCACCAACGGGGTCGTGTTCAATTTCCAGCTTCAGCAAAACCACGGCGGCGACAACTCGGACGACAACGAAAACCACAACCTCGGCCGCTGGAGCATCAGCGTGTCCGGCGCAACCAATGTCGTCGCCGACCCGGTCCCCGCGAACGTGCGCGCGATTTTCAAAATCCCCAACGGCCAACGCGCACCCGCGCAGATTGCCGCCGTGTTCAGCTACTGGCGGACGACGGTGCCGGAATTTAAGGAGGTCAACGACAAAATCGAGTCGCTTTGGAAACAATGGCCCGAAGGCACCCCCACACTCACCCTGATGTCGCGCAAAGGCAGGGGGCCGGTTGACGAACGACGCACCACGCACATGCTCAGGCGCGGTGACTGGCTCAAGCCGGGGCAGGCGGTCACGTTCGGCGTGCCGTCGTTCCTTCATCCGCTGCCGCCGGATGCGGACGGGTCGCGCCTGACCTTTGCGAAGTGGCTCGTGGATCGCAAATCGCCAACGACCGCCCGTGCCTGTGTGAACCGCATCTGGCAGGCTTACTTCGGTATCGGGCTGGTGGACACGCCGGAGGACTTCGGCACGCGCTGCGAAATGCCGTCACATCCGGAGTTGCTCGACTGGCTGGCCTGCGAATTCATGGACTCCGGCTGGAGCATCAAGCACATCCATCGGCTCATCGTGAAGTCGGCGACGTACCGGCAGTCGTCGCGCGTCACGCCCGGGCTTTACACGAAGGATCCCTACAACCGTCTGCTCGCGCGCGGCCCCCGGTTCCGGGTGGAAGGCGAAATCGTGCGCGACATTGCATTGACCGCCAGCGGTCTCCTCAACCCGGAAATGGGCGGACGCAGCATTTATCCGCCGGCGCCTGATTTTTTGTTCCAGCCGCCGGCCAGTTACGGGCCGAAGGTGTGGAAGGTGGAAACGGGCGCCGAGCGCTACCGGCGCAGCCTTTATATTTTCAAGTTCCGCTCCGTGCCTTACCCGATGTTGCAGACGTTCGACGCGCCGAACGGAGATTTTTCCTGCGTCCGCCGGGCGCGCTCGAACACGCCGTTGCAAGCCCTCATTTCGCTGAACGAGACCGAGTTTGTCGAATGCGCCCGGTCGCTCGCGCGCAAGACCCTGGAGGAAGGAGGCGGGACCGACGCCGACCGCATCAACTACGCCTTTCGCCGCGCATTGAGCCGGGCGCCGACCACCGACGAACGAAGGGAACTGCTGACGTTGCTCGACAAGGAGAAAAAGCGCATTGCCGAAGGCTGGGTGAACCCGTTCGAACTCGCCACCGGGAAAAACGAAAAGCCGGCTGACCTGCCCCGGGGTGAAAATCCGACACAACTCGCGGCTTACACGGTTGTGTCACGGGCGTTGTTGAACCTGGACGAAACGATAACGAAAGAATAGTTATGAACTGCCAGACGCATTTGTATCGCGGTTACGACCCAAAACTCATCACCCGCCGCTGGTTCTTCCAGCAATGCGGCGTCGGCCTCGGTGCCATCGCGCTGGGCACGTTGTTTCGCGAGACTGGCTGGGCCGCGCCCGCCGCGCTGAATCCGCTCGCGCCGAAACAGCCGCACTTCAAGGCCAGGGCCAAACGCGTCATCTACCTGTTCATGGCCGGTGCGCCGAGCCATCTTGATCTGTTCGATTACAAGCCGGAACTCGCCAAATGGAACGGCAAACCGCCGCCGGCGGAATTGATCAAAGGGTACCGCGCCGCGTTCATCAACCCGGACGCCGCATTGCTCGGCCCGAAATTCAAATTCGCCAGACACGGCCAGAGCGGCGCCGAACTCTCCGAGCTCCTGCCGCATCTCGCAGAGGTCGCGGACGATGTCGCCATCGTCAAGTCCATGTACACAGACGCGTTCAATCACGCGCCCGGTCAGATTCTGATGAGCACCGGCACGCAACAATTTGGCCGGCCCAGTCTCGGTGCGTGGACGACCTACGGACTCGGCAGTGAATCGCAGGATTTGCCGTCCTTCGTCGTTTTCAGCACCGGCGCGAAGGGGCCAAGCGGCGGATCCTCCAACTGGGGCGCCGGTTTTCTGCCCTCGGTACACCAGGGGGTGCTGTTCCGCAACACGGGCGACCCGGTCCTCTATCTCTCGAACCCAAAGGGCGTGGACCAGCAGATCCAGCGCGACTCGCTCGACACCATCAAGCGGCTCAATCAAAAACATCTCGATGTCGTGGGCGATCCGGAAATCGCCACGCGCATCAACTCATTTGAGCTGGCGTATCGGATGCAGCTTGCCGCGCCGGAGTTGATGGACATTTCCAAGGAGTCAAAGGCGACGTTGGAAATGTACGGCGCGGAACCGGGCAAGGGCTCGTTTGCGAACTCCTGTTTGCTGGCGCGCCGGCTGGTTGAGCACGGCGTGCGCTTCGTGGAGATTTTTCACGAGGCGTGGGATCAGCACGGAAACCTGAAAAAGGACCTGGCGAAAAACTGCCAGGACACCGACAGGCCGTGCGCTGCGCTCATCAAAGACCTCAAGCAACGCGGCCTGCTTGACGACACGCTCGTCATCTGGGGCGGCGAGTTTGGGCGCACGCCGATGGTCCAGGGCGGCGACGACGGGCGGGATCATCACCCGAACTGCTTCACCATGTGGATGGCCGGCGGCGGTGTGAAACGCGGCATCACGATCGGCGAGTCGGACGAATTCGGCTTCAACGCGACGACGGACAAGGTTCACGTCCATGACCTGCACGCGACGATCCTGCACCTGCTAGGATTCGACCACACGAAGCTCACCTACCGTTTTCAGGGCCGCGATTTCCGGCTGACGGACGTGTCGGGAGAACTCGTGGAGAAGTTGCTGGCCTGAGCCCTTACACATCCCAAGATTCAGACAGTGGCCTTTTGCTCAAGGCTTGACCACTTGGAGGAACTTGAAGCCATCAGAACCGCCGTAGAGATTCGTTATGACGAACACGCCGTT